>JAKZXP010000080.1:0-3947 GCA_047514915.1 Terriglobia bacterium | reverse complement strand
GTGCACAATGGCGGCCTGGCTGTTTTCCAGCAGTCGCCGGTTCATAGGGATGCGGTCGTACTCCGGCTCGGTTTCTCCACGCAACACCTTGCGCGCCTGATCCAGCGCCGCTGGCCCGGCGTTGTACTCCAGTTCCCGGAGGTAGCCGTCCCAGTCGTTCCGTGTGATGGTCACATCAGCCAGCAGGTAGTGCAGGTTAAATTCGTGTAACACCACCACGCCCGGGACGCGCACCGCCAGGTCGTAGATATAAACGTGCAGCGGGTTGTTGCCGACCTGGTAGAGGACGGCGTCGTAGCGCCTCCGGGCATGTTCTTCCTCAAATTCCCGCCAGTGCCGGATGCGGACGAGGTTCTGCAAATCCTGGCTGGCCGGAGTGTAATTTTCAATGAACACCTCCAGTTGGCAGTGCCGGGCCAGGTGGGGCAGCAGGGCCTCGCTGTAGTCGGCGATTCCCGAGCGGTTTGGGCTCAGCGGCGAAAAATAGGCGACTCGCATGTCAGTTACTGCTCCGGTTGCCCGGAGCCACCCTCTCAATTCGCTTCGTCGAGAAACTGCTGCAGAGCCTGGCGCCACTCCCGCAGCGGCTCGATGCTGAGTTGGGCAAGCCGGCAACTGCTCAGGACGCCATAGGCCGGACGAGGGGCCGGCCGAGCGGATTCATCGCTACTGATCGGTTCGACAGGCACCGGCGACGCTAAACCTCTGGTAGCCGCTTCTTCGAGGATCGCCACCGCGAATTCGTACCGAGAACAGAAGCCTCCGCCAGCCGCATGCACAATCCCGGTGGCGTCGGTCGCCAGCAACGCAGCGAGAGCCTCGGCGAGATCGCGCGTCCAGGTTGGACAGCCCACTTGGTCATGAACAACCCGGAGGGGCTGGCCGCGTCGTGCCCGCTCCAGAACGGCGCTGATGAAGTGACGACCGTAGCGCCCATACACCCAGGCGGTGCGCACGACAAGATGGTCAGGGTGTTCCCGCACGGCGCGTTCGCCTTCCAGCTTGGAGCGGCCATAGACGCTCAGGGGATTCGTGGCGTCCGCCTCGGTGTAGGGGCGGCGCAGGGTACCATCGAAGACGTAGTCAGTACTGATGTAGATCAGCCGCGCGCCGCACTCGGCGGCAGCCTGAGCCACATTGCGCGCTCCTTCGGCGTTCACTTGCATGGCCCTGGTTGGGTTGAGTTCGCAACCGTCCACATCGGTGTAGGCCGCGGCGTGGACCACGGCCTGCGGACGGGCGGCACCCAAGCTGGTGCGAACTGCCTCTGGCTGGGTGATATCGCAGTCGGCCCTGCTTAACAAAACCAACTCGTGACGCGGGGAAGCAGCCGAAAGCACGCCGGCCAGTTCACGCCCGAGCATGCCCGCCGCCCCGGTCACAGCGACCCGCATAGCCTCAGGACTCGCCGCTCTGGCCGCCTAGCATGGCGCTCAGCGATTCCTCGCGCCGGGTGTAATGCCGTTCGTAGTACTGGCGGTAGGCGCCATCGCGCACGCGCGCGACCCACTCCGGATGCTCCACGTACCAGGCGACCGCCTTGCGGATGCCCGCAAGGAAGCTCTCACGAGGCGACCAGTCCAACCGGGTTTGCAGCTTGGAGCAGTCCAGGGCGTAGCGACGGTCGTGCGCCGGGCGGTCCGCTACGAACGAAATCAGCGAGGTGGGTTTCTTTAGAAGTTGGAGGACGCTGCGGGCCACTTCCAGATTGGTCCGCTGCTCGGCGACACCGATGTTGTAAATTTCGCCCGGCTCGCCCCGGTGGAGCAACTGGTCCAGCGCCCGGCAGTGGTCTTCCACGTAGAGCCAGTCACGCACGTGCAGGCCATCGCCGTAGACGGGCACCGGGCGGTCCTCCAGGGCGTTGGCGATCACCAGCGGGATGAATTTCTCGGGGAATTGGAATGGACCGTAGTTGTTCGAAGCACGACTGATCAGCGCAGGCACACGGTAAGTGCGGGCGTAAGCCAGCACCAACATGTCGGAGGCGGCCTTGGCCGCCGCGTAAGGGTTGCTCGGCGACAGTAGCGCATCCTCGCCGGCCCAACGGCCCTCCGGAAGCGAGCCGTACACCTCGTCGGTGGAGACGTGCACGAACTGCTTCAGCTTGGCTCGGCGCGCGCACTCCAGTAGCGTGTGCGTTCCCCAGATGTTGGTCTCCAGGAAGGGAGCTGAGCTTTCGATGCTGCGGTCCACGTGCGATTCGGCCGCCAGATGCACAACAGCGTCGGCATCCGCCATCAGCTGCCCGACCAGCTCCGCGTTGCACACATCGCCCTGGACGAAACGGTAATTGCTGGCATGGCTGCAGTCCGACAGGTTCTCCAGGTTCCCGGCGTAGGTCAGCTTGTCCAGGTTGGTGATGTGGTAGTTTGGATGCTCCTGCAGCAGGAAACGGATGAAGTTCGAGCCGATGAAGCCTGCCCCTCCCGTCACCAGCACGCGCATGGTTACCTGTACTGGGTTTCCCAGTCGTAGTTGATGTCTGGATCGTTGTAGGGAATGCGGCCTTCGTCCTTCGGGTCGTAGAAGTGGTCCGTGGCGTAGACCAACAGTGCTGGCCGGGTCCCCAGCACCTTATAACCATGGCCCACTCCGGGCGGGATCCGCAACGACCAGGGCCGCAGCTCGCCCATGTACAGCGTATTCTTCATCCCGAAGCTGGGTGAACCCACCCGCAGGTCGTACAGACTCACCTGTAGCATGCCCAGGACCGGCGCCCAAACGTCGGTCTGGCGCAAGTGGTAATGCAGAGCCTTGATCGTGCCGGGATAGGAGAGCGCGGCCGAAACTTGCAACGCGGCGGCGGAAAGGCCGGCCGCCAAGCCCTGGCCGACCCGCAGCACTTCCAGGAAGTAGCCACGGTCGTCCGGCCAGAGTTGGAGAGGAACAATGCCGACTCCTTCGATGAGTCGCTCGGACCCCTCCTTGACAATGACTGCCCCGAGACCTCGCTGGCCTCCGGCAGCGATGGCCAACTCCAGTCCCTCCCCCTGCGCCACCGGTTTCAGTTTCGCCCCGCCTTTTTGTCCCAACGACGCCACGGCCCTCCTAGCGCCGGCTGGCGCTTTCCACACCGACATTGTCCGTTTTGTTTGCCCCGGTTTCGGCCACCAGATTCGTCGCCCGGCGCAGCGACTCGAAAGTGCCGGCGTCGGTCCACCAGCCCTCTAGAAAATCGTAGGTCATCGTGCCCTCCCGGATGTACCGGTTGTTCACGTCGGTGATCTCCAGTTCTCCACGGGCCGAAGGTTTCAGCTCCCCGATTTTCTCAAAGACCGTCGAATCGTACATGTACACACCGGTCACCGCGTACCGCGACTTGGGGAACCGCGGCTTTTCCTCGATGCCTACCACGCGGCTGTCCCGCACTTCAGCCACTCCAAAGCGCTCAGCGTCTTCCACCTCTTTCAGCAGCAACCTGGCGCCACACGGTTGCTGCAGGAAATCGGCGACCGGTCCGGCGATGTTTCTCTCAATGATGTTGTCGCCCAGGATCACGCAGATGCGATGATCGTCGGCGAAATGCTGGGCCAGCGACAGCGCCTCCGCGATGCCGCCCTCGCCTTCCTGGTAGGTGTAGTTGACGTGACTCAGCCCGAATTCCTTCCCGTTGGCCAACAGACGCAGGAAATCACCGGCGTTTTTCCCCCCAGTGACCACCAGGATGTCTCGAATCCCGGCGTTCACCAGCGTCTTGATCGGGTAGTAAATCATCGGTTTGTCGTGCACAGGAAGCAGGTGCTTATTGGTAATCTTGGTGAGGGGATCGAGCCGACTCCCGGTCCCGCCCGCCAGCACTACCCCTTTGAGCATCGCTGGTAATCCTCCGCTGTCCTGCACCACAAGAGGGGAGTTATGGCGCGCATTCTCAGGTTTCAGACGCCACAGGAGACTCTGAATGGCGAAGGCCCAATTGGCAATACGCCAAGTATACAAGCTTTTCC
>JAKZXP010000079.1:0-4056 GCA_047514915.1 Terriglobia bacterium | reverse complement strand
GTGGTGCTGGAGGCGCTGGAACAGCACGGCTACCAGATCGCGCCGACCGCTCGCACCTTGGGCCTGGAGCGCAGCCACTTTTACAAGAAATGCCGGCAGCTCAGCATCGACCTCCGCGCTCTCCGGTCGGAGTGAATTTGTGGGCTCCGGGGCAGTGACTCGCTTGGTTATCCGCGCCCGGTGGGGCAAGGGCTGCGTTGACATTTTTAACGTTCTGCCCGTATTGTGTTTCTAGATCGAATGCAGGAGCAAACCTACGCCATTGTCGTCTACCTGCATGGTCCTCTGGCCCAATTTGTGAACCGCCTCCGGGAGCAGCTCAACCCCGAATACGCAGGCAAGGGTACCCACGTGACGGTACTTCCGCCTCGCCCTCTGGTCATTTCCGAGGAGGCGGCTGCGGAAGAGGCACGCGCGCAGTGCGCCGGGTGGGAACCTTTCGAGCTGGAGGTCGGCAGCGTACAGACCTTCCTCCCCGTTAATCACGTTGTCTACCTGGGGCTCGGGCAGGGGGCCGACCAATTGCGCCGCATGCACCAGACTTTGAACCGTGGATACCTAGCCTGCCAGGAACCGCTCGAGTTCTCCCCACACATCACCATCGCCCAGGATCTGAGCGAGCAACGCATCCTGGATGTGTTCGCCCAGGTTTCCAGCGGATTTGCCGCCTATGCTGGGCCCCGTCGCCATCCGGTAAGGACGCTGACCTTCGTGCGCCAGAACGATGCGGGCGATTGGATCGACCTAGCTGGACTTCAACTTGGGCGTGCCGGTGTCTTGACACGGTAGGATGGCCGCGTACCACCCCGTTCCACACCACATATAGACAGCCAGCCCCTAGATTCCTCAACCAGTCGTAGCCGGGCTATCCCCACGGCCTGGGTTACGGGGAGGGCCAAGATTTCTCTTGACAGTTGTGGGTGGAAGGGGTAAAAAGTGGGCGAAAGTGGTGATAAGTGGAGAGAGATGAACGAGCTGGACCCGAACTCTCCTGTAAGTGGGACATCGAGGTCAAGGTCAAGGAGGTCAGGGCCAAGCTTGTCGTCGGCTTCGAGGATGCATGGCCAGAGTGGCTGAGGAAAACGTGGCTGAGGGAAGCGAAATGACACCAGTGAGCGAGCTACGGCAGGAGATGGCATGGGCTGCGGCCACCGACGCAGCCAACCAGAACATGCGAGCGCACGGGCGCACGGTTTGGGACGCAGATGACTACAACGTGGTACCGTCAGCCAATGCGGCCCGTCAGGCCGCAGCTTCACTCCTCGAAGCACTGCTCGGACTCCCTCTCGCCTTCCAAGAGCCGGTCCAATTCCGCGGTAGCCACAGGCAGTTTTGAAACGGGAATGACCGATGCTTCGAGGCAACTACCCGGCGCGAGTAGACGAGAAAGGGCGGCTGAAGGTTCCCGCCCCCTTCAAAGACGACCTGGAAGAGAACTACGGGAAACATTTTTATATCACCAGCCTGGACGGTCAGTACGTTCGCATTTATCCCCTGGAAGAGTGGAACAAGCTGGAAGAGAAGCTCCAGGCGGCCTCTTCGTTCAACCGCTCGCGCCGCAAGTTCCTGGACCGGACCAACTACTTTGGCCAGCTGGTGGAGATGGACAAACAGGGCCGAGTGCTGATTCCCGCCGTTTTGCGGGAAGAGGCCGGGATGAGAGGCGATGTGGCGGTGCTCGGCAACCTGACCTTCCTGGAAGTGTGGAACCGCGAGCGCTTCGTGAAGGAGAGGATCGAGCAGAACCCGATTACGTCTGAGGACGAGGGGCTGCTGGAGCAGTTGGGGATTTAAGGATTGGCCCTATCCGGGCACGTTCCGGTGCTGTTGCGCGAGGCGCTGGAGTACTTGGCCATCCGGCCCGAAGGAACCTACGTGGACTGCACGGTAGGGGCTGGAGGGCACAGCGCCGAGATCGCCCGGAGATTGACCACGGGCCGGCTGCTGGCGCTGGATCGCGATCCACAAGCTCTGGAGCTGGCGCGGCAGAGGCTGGCCGAATTCGGGGACGCCGAGTTGGGGAACACCGAGTTGGGGAACACCGAGTTGAGGAACAAGGTGAAGCTGGTGCATGCCCACTTCGAAGATCTGGTTGAGACCACGCGGCAACAGGGTGCCGCGCCGGCCGATGGCCTGCTGGCCGACCTCGGCCTCTCCCGGATGCAGTTGGACGATCCCCGGCGGGGCTTCAGTTTTGCGACGGAGGGGCCGCTCGACATGCGTATGGATCCGGCTCAGCCCCGAACCGCCGCAGAAGTCGTAAATCGGACCGGCGAGCGCGAGCTGGCCGATCTGATTTACAAATTCGGAGAAGAAAGGAGGTCGAGGAAAATCGCCAAAGCGATTGTCCGGGCGCGGCCGCTGCGGAGCACCAAGCAGTTGGCAGAAATCGTACAGGCCGTGTCCGGGCCATCGCGTCGTCGAGGGCTCCATCCGGCCACGCGCACGTTTCAGGCTCTGCGCATCTTCGTGAACAATGAACTAGGCGAGCTCGAAGCCATGCTGGCTTCCTTACCTTCTTCCGGCACCTTGCGGCCGGGTGCCAGGATCGTTGTCATCAGCTTTCATTCTTTGGAAGACCGAATCGTAAAGCAATCGTATCGGCAGTGGCAGGCTGAGGGATTCGCGCGCATCTTGACCCGGCACGTGGTGGTACCGTCGCCCTCGGAGGTTCAAGCCAACCCCAGGGCGCGCAGCGCCAAGCTCCGCGCGGCGGAAATCGCGGCCGTCGGCGGCCGCACAAACTCGGAAAACCTGAAGAAAGGTTAAGGCTCCATGGCAGATGCATTTCGGTTCCCGAACCTACCCCCCCCGACCGGGCGGCGTCTTCCGCAATGCGTCGTTCGAGCTGACGCTTTCTCCCTCCCACAGAAGATTGACAACTCACGGCTGGTCAAGGTGGCCGACCCGCGGGAGCGGCGCGCGCAGCACCGCCTGGTGCTGGTCAGCCTGCTGCTGTCGGCCGCCATCCTGGCCTCCGCCTACCAGCGATTCGCGATCATCCGGAGCGGCTACCGCCTGGAGGAGCTGAAGGGGCAGCGCGAGCAACTGCTGGAAACCAACCGGCAACTGCACCTGGAAGAAGCGTCGCTCCGGAACCCGGAGCGGGTGGATGCCATTGCCCGCGCGCAGCTCGGTTTCACCACGCCGACGCCCAGCCAGATGCGGCCTCTGGAGCCACTGCCGGACGGCTCGGACGGAGCGGTGTTCGCCGCCGTGCATCCCCCGCCTCTTTCCCGGTCCTTCGGGGCCCAGTCCGTCGGGGCCCAGTCGGTCGGGGCCGCGCTTCCGACCGTTGTTCCCTAAGCGGAGCCCATGCTTCCGGTAGCCGACCGCCGGGGCGCTTCCGCAAGCTCTCCCTCTGCCTCCGTCCGCTACCCGGTGCTCATTGCTATCTTCATCCTTTGGATGGCGGCTGAAGCCGTTCGCTTAGTGCAGCTCCAGGTTGTTCGTCACACCGAGTTCCTGAGCAAAGCGCAGCGGCAGCAGCAACGCACCATCGAGGTCAGTTCGAAGCGGGGCGTCATCTACGACCGCAATTTTAACGAGCTGGCCAGGAGCGTTTCGGTAGACTCGGTCTTCGCGGTCCCGGCGGAGATCCCCGCACCGAAAAACGTCGCTGCGTTACTGGCGGGCGTGCTCGGGTTGAACGAAGGTGACTTGCTGGCGCGCATGAAGGCCAGCCGCAACTTCTGTTGGGTGAAGCGAAAAGTGGATCGGCGGGATGCGGAACGGGTCCGCGCCCTCAACCTGAAGGGCATCTACTTCCAAAAAGAGAACAAGCGGTTTTACCCTAAGCGTGAGTTGGCGGCCCACGTGCTCGGCTATGTGGGGGTGGATGAGGTTGGTCTGGCGGGCCTCGAGTTCAAGCTGGACAAGGCCATCGGCGGACGTGCTGGCAAGCTGCTCGTCCAGACCGATGCCCGACGCCGCTGGTATGGGCGCACCGAGCGGCCGCCCGAGGCCGGCCAGATCCAGCGCGATGGCGGCTCCGATGCGGCGCGCGGCGCCGGTTACCAGGGCCGCGCCCAATTCGGTCCGAGACATGGGCGCACC
>JAKZXP010000078.1:0-6030 GCA_047514915.1 Terriglobia bacterium | reverse complement strand
ACGACTTTCCCTGCCGCATCTTTCATGTCGTCGGCCACGGTGAAATTCAAGCACGACTCGCGCAGGATCGTGCGGCCTTGCTCCACATTGGTGCCTTCCAACCGCACCACCACCGGCACCGGAACGGCCACCGCCTTTGCCGCCTCCACCACGCCCCGTGCCAGCCGGTCGCACCGCAGAATGCCGCCGAAGATGTTGATGAGTACAGCCCGTACATTCTGGTCCGATAACAGAATCTTAAACGCGTGCGTCACCTGCTCGGCGCTCGCCCCACCTCCCACGTCCAGGAAATTGGCCGGGCTGCCGCCGGCGTACTGGATGATGTCCATGGTGGCCATGGCCAACCCCGCTCCGTTGACCATGCAACCCACGTTGCCGTCCAGTTTGATGTAGCTCAGCCCGTAACGGCCAGCTTCAATCTCCAGCGGCTCTTCCTCGTTCAAGTCACGCAGGAGCAGGAACTCTTTGTGGCGATGGAGGGCGTTGTCGTCGAAATTAATCTTGGCGTCCAGCGCCACCAGTCGCTCGTCCTCGTTCCCACTATTCCCGGTCACAATCAGAGGATTGATCTCGGCCAGAGAAGCATCCAACTCCAGGAAGGCTCGCGCCAGAGCATTCATCAGTTCCACTGCCTGGCGATGCAAGCCTTCCGGCAACTCCAGGCCGAACGCCAGCTTGCGGGCCTGAAACGGCTGCAGACCCCGGCCCACATCTATGGGCTCGAGCAGGATCCGTTCTGGTGTTTCGGCTGCCACTTCCTCAATTTCCACCCCGCCGGCCGAACTGGCCATGAACACCGGGCAAGCGCGCGCGCGGTCCACCGCCACACCCAGATACAGTTCGCTTTGGATAGGCAGGGTTTCTTCCACCAGTATGCGCCGCACCTCCTGGCCCTCGGGGCCGGTCTGGTGCGTCACCAGCTTCCTGCCCAGCATGCCCGCGGCGATTTCCCGGGTCTCAGCGACGCTCGAGGCCAGCTTGACACCGCCGCCTTTCCCGCGCCCGCCGGCATGAATCTGCGCTTTGACCACCACCGGTCCGC
Organism: Terriglobia bacterium; assembly: GCA_047514915.1. Classification (GTDB taxonomy): domain Bacteria; phylum Acidobacteriota; class Terriglobia; order JAJPHL01; family JAPKYU01; genus CBDBKE01. The sequence continues at coordinate 4,988 of JAKZXP010000078.1, read as the reverse complement.
CCAGCCGCTGCGCGATTTCTCCGGCCTGCTGAGCTGACTCCGCCACCTCACCCCGAGGCACCGGAACATCGAAGCGTCTGAGGAGTTCTTTGGCCTGATATTCGTGAATCTTCACGGCTTCAGGGTCTGCTATATAATGACGCGTGGAGAGCGAGCAGTAGAGCACAGGGCTTTTTTCTGACCATGAAGTTGCTGGAAGCGTTGCACCGAATCGTCCACCACAAGGCGAACCTGACCCGCGGGGAAGCTCGCGAGGTGATGGAAGAGGTGCTGGAGGGCAAAGCTACCGACGCGCAGATCGCCGGCATCGTCACCGCCTTGGCCATGAAGGGAGAAACGGTGGAGGAGTTGGTCGGCTTTGCACTGGCCATCCGCGCGCGGGCGGCTCCCCTGGGCGGCGCAGGAGCCGAAGAGTACTTGGCAGGCACCGAGCGAGACGCGCTGGTGGACACCTGCGGCACGGGCGGAGACGCCAGCAGCACCTTCAACATTTCCACCGCCACTGCGTTGACGGTGGCCGGCGTGGGCGTGCGAGTCGCCAAACATGGCAATCGGTCCGTTACCAGTCGCTGCGGCAGCGCCGACGTGGTGGAGCAGTTGGGAGTGAACATTGACCTGCCGCCCACCCGCATGAGAGAAGCCATCCGCGCGGTCGGCATCGGGTTTCTGTTCGCCCCGGCGGTCCACACAGCAATGAAGTATGCCGCGCCTGCCCGGAAGCAGTTGCAGTTGCGCACGGTCTTCAACATGCTCGGCCCGCTGACGAACCCCGCCGGGGCCACTGTCCAGATCGTTGGAGTATACGAGAAGGCGGTGGTGCGCAAGGTAGCCAGCGCGCTGCGGGAGCTGGGGTTGCGTCGCGGCTTCGTGGTGCACGGCGATGACGGCCTGGACGAGATCACCACTACCGCCCGCACGCTGGTCGCCGAGGTTTCTGATGCGGGAGTGGAAACCTACTGGCTGGCACCTGAGGATTTTGGGGTATCACGCGCGCGGCCGGAGGACTTGACAGGCGGAGACGCGCAGGAAAATGCACGCATTGTGCACCAGGTGCTGGAGGGGGAGGCCGGACCACACCGGGACGTGGTGCTGGTGAACGCCGCCGCCGCCTTGGTTGCCGCCGGGCGCGGTGAAAATTTCTCCCAGGCGATGAAGCTGGCTCACCAGTCGCTCGATTCCGGAGCCGCCCTGGCCAAGCTTAACGCCCTGGTCGAATTCAGCCAGCAGTCAGCGGCCAGCACCGGGCAGTAGGTGAAAGGGACTCACCTCTCGCGAAAACTACCCGGTAGCCCGAAACGAACTTCACTCCCTTACAGGTTCAAGGAAATTGTGCAGCAGTTGCTTGCCGACGTCCGTCAGGATGGATTCGGGGTGGAACTGCACGCCTTCCACCGGGAAGCGGCGGTGGCGCAGACCCATGATGAGTCCGTCCGGGGTGGTGGCGGAGACCTCCAGTTCTTCGGGGAGATTGTCCTTCTCCACGATCAGTGAGTGATAGCGGGTGGCGGGGAAATCCTGGGGCAGGCCGCGAAAAACGGTGCGGCCGTCGTGGTGGATCTGGCTGAGCTTGCCGTGCATCAGGTAGGGCGCCCGGACGACCTTTCCCCCAAAGGCCTCACCGATTGCCTGATGCCCCAGGCAGACCCCGAGCACCGGCTTCTTTCCCGCGAAGTGGCGGACTAGCTCAATGCTGATGCCGGCTTCCCGCGGCGTGCAGGGTCCAGGGGAAATGACGATCCGCTCCGGGTTCATCCGCTCGATCTCATCTACGGTCACTTGATCATTGCGGTGCACCGCGAGCTGCTGGCCTAATTCGCCCAGGTATTGCACCAGGTTGTAGGTGAACGAATCGTAGTTATCGAGCACGAAGATCATCGAATCCTGGCCCCAAGTCTTCAGTTTGCAGTTTCAAACCGCTACAGTCCGGCGTGGGCGATTTCGATGGCATTCAACAAGGCGCGCCCCTTGCTCATGCACTCCTCGTATTCGCGCGCCGGTGAGGAGTCGGCCACAATGCCGGCGCCCACCTGGATGTAAGCGTTGCCACGACGGACCACCATGGTGCGAATCGCGATGCAGGAGTTCAGGTTGCCGGAGAAATCCAGGTAGAGCACGCTGCCGGAGTAAATGCCGCGGTGGGTCGGCTCCAGCTCGCGGATAATTTCCATGGCGCGCACTTTGGGCGCGCCGGAAACGGTTCCGGCTGGAAAACAAGCGGCTAGCGCGTCGTACATATCCAGCTCCGGTCGCAGGGTCCCGCGGATGCTGGACACCAGGTGCATGACGTGGGAGTAGCGCTCGACCGACATCAGGTCGGTCACCTCGACGGAGCCGAATTCGCACACCCGGCCCAGGTCATTGCGGCCTAGATCCACCAGCATAATGTGCTCGGCACGCTCTTTCTCGTCGTGTGTCAGCTCCTGCTCCAGCGAGCGGTCTTCCTCTTCGGTGGCCCCCCGGCGACGGGTCCCGGCAATGGGCCGGTATTCGACCGAGCGCCCCTGCACCTTCACCAGCATCTCCGGCGAGGAACCCAGGACCGTGTCGCCTCCGAGGTTGAGGAAAAACATGTAGGGCGAGGGATTGACCATGCGCAGGGCGCGGTAGATGGAGAACGGCGCCTTCGAAATGCGCGCCTGCAGGCGCAGTGAAAGGACCACCTGAAAAATGTCGCCGGCGCTGATGTACTCTTTGGCTCGTTCCACCGCACGCTCAAAGTCTGGCCGGGAGAACTTGGATCGGATGCGCAGCGGTTTCCGGCTGCGCGTTTCCTTTACGGAGCGCGAAGCACCGGCCAGCCGCTTTTCCATCCGCTCGATCTCCTTCTGGGCGGCGCGGTAGCGGCTCTCCGCGTCGTGCTGTCCCTGGTCCAGGAAGACGTTGGCGATGATCAGAATTTGGTGCTTGACGTGGTCAAACACCAACAATTTGGAAAAGAACATCAACAGGGCGTCGGGCAAGCCAACGTCATCGCGGGGGGGCGGAGGCAAGCGCTCGAACTGGCGGACCAGATCGTAGCCGAAATACCCCACCGCGCCCCCAGCGAACGGTGGGAGCCCGGGCACGGCCACCGGCCGATACCGGGAGGTGATCTCGCGCAACAGATCGAGTAGGCGGCCCCGGCGGCGGCGAGCGTCCCGGCTCTCCAGCTCGACCCGTTCACCCCGGGCACGCAGCACTAAGTACGGGTCCGTGCCAAGGAAGGTGTAGCGGCCGACGCGTTCGCCTCCTTCCACGCTTTCCAGCAAGAAGGAATAGCGGCAGCCGCGTGACAGGCGCAGGTAGGCCGACACTGGCGTGAGCGTGTCCGCCAGCACCGCCTTGTAGACGGGAATGACGTTGCCGCGCTGCGCGTATTCCAGGAAGGTTTTCAGATCGGGCGTCACCACCAAGGCGGCTTTCCTCCCAGGGCGCAAAAGGCGGCCCGTTGCATGACAGAGCGAGGAGCTTTCTCTCCCCTCCACAGTTCGAATTGCCTCGCTGCCTGTTCCAGGAACATCTCCAGGCCGGTAATGATCTGGATGCGCCGCTGCCGGGCCATTCGGACCAGTTTGGTCTCGAGGGGGTTGTACACGGTATCGAACACGACTCGTGCGTTCAGCTCGCCGGGGCTGAAGAAACAAGCTTCGGTATCCGGATGCATCCCCAGCGGGGTGGCGTGAATGATGGCGTCAAACCGCTCGGTGGAAAGTACATTGCGCTCCACCACTTCAGCATCTACCTGCTGTGCCAGCTCGGCGGCCTGCTCGGGGCGCCGGGCTACCACCACCACCCGCGCCTGCCGCCGCGCCAGGGCAAAGGCAGCCGCGCGCGCTGCGCCCCCGGCGCCGGCGACCAGTACTCGCGCGCCAGCCAGCCGCAAGCGCTTCTCCAGCGGGACGGTGATTCCCGCCAGGTCTGTGTTGTAGCCGAGTAGCTTTCCGCCGCGCCGGACAATGGTGTTGATCGCGCCCACTTCCCGTGCTTCGGGATCCATCCGTGCGGCGGCGCACGCCATCGCTTCCTTGTGCGGCAGGGTAATGCTGAGTCCCGACAGACGGTAAGTCTCCAGCGCTTCCAGGAAATCTCCCAGAGACTCCACACGAAACGGCAGGTAGATGGCATCGCGCCGCCGGGCGGCAAAAGCGGCATTGTGCACCGCCGGGGAGAGGGAATGGGCGACCGGGTTGCCGATGAGCCCATACACCGCCGTGCGGCTCGATAGACGGCCCAGACGGTAGCGTTCCAGCAACTCCTGCCCGGTCAATTGGCCCGCGGCTACAGCTTCGTCGCTCGACAGGGCGCCGTAGGTGAACGGGGCACCCCAGGCCACCGATAGCACCCTCGTTGGTACGCCCACCTCTCCCAGGGCAAAGGCCAGAACCTTACCCTTGCCGCGGCCACCCGCATTCAGCCGCAGCAAAGCGACGTTTTCGCTGTGCTGCCAACTCCGGCCTACGACTTTGTACAGGTCCGCGGGAAACGCCCTCAGCCGGCGAAGCGCAGCCTCCGCCGGTTCCGGAGTCTGTCGATAGTCGTGGAAAGATAGCAGGAGGCGAGCATCTCGGCGCAGCTGGGCGACGGCCTCGCGTCCGGCCCGCTCGGCGGACTCGATTTCCAAGTCCACAATGTCAGCCCCGGCCTTTCCGCACGCTTGCAGAATGCGCAGTTGCTCTTCCATCGAGCCTGGGTATTTCCCCCCGGCCACAGTGGTGCGCAGTGTGGCAATGGCGGGAATCCGGCGGCGACGGAGAGCCTGCATGACCTTCGGCCCTTGCTCAGGGCTCTCCAGGTAATCGAGTCGTACCTCCACGAAGCGGGCCGAAGGCGGCCGAATCTGCCTGGAACGAGCCAGCACTCCCTCGGCCGTGGCCGCCGCCAGAGTCCAGCAAACTCTTGGAAAATGCGTCATTTATGCCCGATCGGCTTACGCTAACATAAGCCTGAGTTTCTTTCCAGTAACCGGCCTTCCGTTGACTCGGGACTTTCAGTTTGCTACTGTCGGGATT
>JAKZXP010000077.1:0-3143 GCA_047514915.1 Terriglobia bacterium | reverse complement strand
GCCCGCAACCGCGCCGGCGGCTGTGCTGGCGACCATCGCTGTCACCGTGGTCGCGGCTCTGGAGTTGGACGCGTCCATGGATACAAGGTTCATGACGGTCGCCTCGGTATTGGCCCTCTCGGCGCTGCTCTCAGGGGTGGCCTTTATCGCTATCGGCCGGTTTCGCCTGGCCAACCTTCTCCGCTTTATGCCCTATCCCGTGGTCGGGGGGTTTCTGGCCGGAACCGGCTGGCTGCTTTCGGCCGGCAGCATTCCCGTGATGAGCGACGTGCCCCTGACTCCAGCCACACTGTCCTGGCTGATGGCACCGGAAGTTGCCCTCAAGTGGGTACCCGGCGTGCTCTACGGAATCGTCTTGTTCGCGCTGATGCAGCGTTGGAACCATTACCTTTTATTGCCCGCGTCACTGGCGGTTGCCTGGGCCGGCTACTATGCGACATTCGCCTTAGCGGGAATGTCCTTCGAGGAAGCCCAGGCCGCCGGGTATCTGGTTTCAGGCGTTCCCGAGCAGGGCCTGTGGCCGGCCTTTCGCTTCGCGGATCTGGCCTTCATCGACTGGCCGGTAGTGCTTCAGCAGTTGCCCGGTATCCTGACGGTGGTGCTGGTGACCGTTGTCGGAATGCTGCTCAAGGTGAGTGGTATCGAGTTGGCGGCCGGTCGCGAAATGGATATGAACAAGGAATTTGCCGCCGTTGGAGCCGGGAATCTGATGGCCGGTATGGGTGGGTCCTTTCCCGGTTATCCTGCCATCTCCCTTTCGGTTCTGAGCCTCAAGGCCGGGGCCTATTCCCGTTTGACCGGAATCGTAGCGGCACTGGTGGTTGGAATCGTGCTGTTTTTTGGGGGCGGTCTGCTCGAGTATTTCCCCAAAGGGTTGCTGGGTGGGTCGATCCTGTTGCTGGGGCTCTCCTTCATCCACGAGTGGATCGTCAAAACCCGCAGCAAGCTGCCCAGGACCGATTACCTGATCGTTGTTTCCATTTTTCTCGTCATTGGTCTGTTTGGTTTTATGGAGGGTGTCGCCTTCGGCCTCGTGCTGACGGTTGTTTTTTTCGTCATTCGGTTCAGCCGTGTGGCGGTGGTCAAGAGTCAGTTCACAGCGGCTACCCGTCACAGCCTTAAACATCGCTCCGTCCCTCAGCGCAGGATCTTGAGTATGGAAGGAGGGCGAATCAGAGTTTATGAATTGGGGGGCTACATCTTTTTTGGCTCGGCGGCCACACTGGTGGATTCCCTGAAAAAAGCGCTGGCCTCACCCCCGCACCCCGATTTCATGCTTTTCGATTTTAGCCAGGTATCCGGATTCGACATCTCTGCGATCAGCAACTTTCAACGTTTCGTGCTCAATGCCGGCGTAGCCCATACCGAGCTTGCCATCACGGCCGCCCCCGAGCGCCTGGTCAAAGCCATGCAGCGGAGCTTTCATCCCGGGGTCATGCAGGAATTTACTTTCTTTCCGGATCTCGATCAGGGGCTGGAGTGGTGTGAGGACCAGCTGATTGATCGTGCCACAGCCAACCAGAAGGGAGATCGCTCTGCGCGCCAGGCCTTGTTTGATGAATCAGTGGATGATCTGATGGTGCACCTGGAACGCCAGGAAGGCTTCGAGGCTCTGGTGGATCGTCTCCACCCATGGCTGGACTACTCTGAGCATTCTGCCGACACTACCATTCTGAAACAGGGCGAAGCGGCCCAGGGCGTGTATCTCCTGACCTGGGGAACGGCTAAGGAAACGGATCCGACCTCCGACATACGGACCCGTTCGCTGGCACCCGGAGACGTCATTGCGCCACTCGCGGTCTTAGGTGACTACCTTGCAGTGACCGACTTCAGAGCGGACTCCGATTGCAAGACCGCGTGTTTGTCGGCGCAGTCCTATCGCTCGGTGGAGCAGAAAGACCCGGCCCTGGCCCTGGCCCTGCACCGGTTGCTGATCCGCTCCGCCTACCGCGAATCGTAGGGATCTCAGTCCCGAGTCCCATCACTGGTCATCAGGTACGCCATCAGATCGGTCACTTCGGCGTCGGTCAAGTGGGTGAGCAAGCCGTCAGGCATCATCGAAGCCTCCGACGTTTCGCGAGATTGGATAGCGGCCTTTGAGATCACGACTTCCTCCTCGCCCGGCACCCGGAGCGTGAGCCTTCGCTCGGTCTCGACGGCAAGGTTGCCGGCGTAGGTGCGGCCGTCCCGGGTCGTGACCATAACCATCTTGTAGTCGTCCTGGATCTCGCCACTGGGATCCAGGACGTTGCTGAGGAGGTAGTCAAGATTGGTTCGGTTCGAGCCAGTCAGTTCGGGGCCCAGGATGCCTCCTTCCCCGTACATTTTGTGGCATACGTAGCAGAGGCGCTCAAAGACCTGACGGCCGCTGCTGAAATCCGCAGCCGCCAGGACCGGTACGGTCAAGAGATCCTTGTACCTGCCCAGGGCCGTGGCCTGGTCGACGGACAGCTGATCAATGGGTCCCCACACCTCGACAAATCCGTTCCCCACCACGCGGCGCAACAGGCGAGCGGCATAGGCCGGAACATCGCGTCTGGGGATGGTCCCGTTCTTGAGGGCTGCGGTGAGCATCCGCCCGTACACCGGCCGGGACGCCATGGTCTGCACTGCCTCCAGCTTCTGGGCCGGATCAAACGAGGGATAGTCGTCGAGCAGCCTGCGGCCCAGGTCTCGACTCTCGAAGGCAGCGATGGCCCGAATCGCATTCACTCGGAGTAGCGGTTCACTCAGCAGGCCTGGAAGTTCCTCGACCAGTTGTTTCCTTTGCTGACCCGCCAGCATGTCCAGAGCCTGGCGGCGCCGATCCGGGGGAGCACCGCGGTCCTGGAGAGTGTCCAGAGATTGCTGGGCCGCTTCGTTATCTCCCATCCGCTGGGCAACGGCTGTGGCCAGTTCGGCGACTTCGTCGTCCAGGCGCAGGCGGGCATAGACCGGCGCCCAGTTCCCAGGAGCCACTACATCGAACTGCCCTTCCAGTCCCGACAGCATCCCCTGCAGCAGCGACAGCCGCGAGTCGGGCTGTTGTTCGATCCGGGAGATCAGCGTCTCTATTGCACCGGCATCGACCACCCGGCGGGCAATGAACTGGCTAATCATAGAAATCTTGCTGCTGGCGGCCAGGTTAAGAGCCCGTTCCGAGT
>JAKZXP010000076.1:0-8305 GCA_047514915.1 Terriglobia bacterium | reverse complement strand
GGAGTTAGGTTGTGCCAAAAGCCGCTGATGCCTCCCTCCGGGGCTGAGGTGCTTAACAGCCATCAACTTATTGATTTCACATAAGTTCCTTGCTTTTCCCAAATGAAGGTGAGGATATCCTAAGTATTCCGGCTGGCGTGGTATGAACCTAAGTGGTTACCCGGACAGGGATGGACAATTGAAACCGCAGTGTGTAACCTGCCACAGCAGGTGAGCGTCTTAGGTGCCTAGTGATTCCCCTAGAAAGGAATCGCTAGGCCGGACGCAGCGAATGAGTGCTTGCTGCACAGGGAGTTACCAAGGGGCGAATCAGTTGGCATCCGATTTGCGTCTAATTTCGCGGGCGACTTGATTATGAGGTTACAGCCTCAAGAGAAGAGATTTGCGATGCCTAAAAATTTGCTGAAAACGAAAAGGCTAAACCAGTACCGTGAGTTGCTGGAGGAGAAAGCCCGCCAGGTGCGCCGGAGCATGAGTACGCCCATGGCGTCCGAGTTTGTTGCCCGCCGTCAGGAACCGCACGACACGGCCGACCTTGCCGAACAGAGCCATGAAGAGTGGATCTTCCTGAATCAAAACGCCCGGTACGCCAACCTGATGCGCGAGGTACAGGAAGCTCTGGAACGGATCGAGGACGGCACCTACATGCAGTGTGCCGCTTGCGGACAGCCCATCCCTCCCAAGCGCCTCCAAGCGGTGCCCTGGGCCAAGTATTGCGTCCCCTGCCAGGAAAAACAGGGTCCTTGGACCAATTAGCTCGTGAGACAGGCGTCCGCGCCTGTCCGGCTTCAGCGCGAAGCGCCCTTCGGGGCGTTTCGCGCTTTTTGGTTTCGGAGCCCGTATCGAGGCTCCCATCAGCGCCCAGTAAGCGGCCCGCGCCGGCGAGGCCAGCCCAGACCATGCTACCCTGTTGGGCATGCCAGACGTAAAGTTGGACGTGAAGCTGAATGACCTGCGGCGCTATGTCGTCCTGAATCGCACCCCCGTTACCTACCTGGACCAGAGCGGACGGAAAGCGCACGTGAACCGCAAGGGAATTGTCGAGATTCCCGGTATAGCCGGCGCTCCACCGTACAACGTTGAAGATGTACTGGCTGCTGCCCAGGAGTTCGTCCTGGAACCGGAGGCCCCCAACGCCCAGGTCCGCCGGCTCAACCGCCAGCAGATCCTCGAGTTACTGGCCAGCACCGCTCCCGGTCCAGCTTCCAAAGACAAAGAAGAATGAGGTCGCGCCACCCATTACCGGCGAGTCACGTAACAGCGTAGATTGCCCTGGAGCAGGCTAAGCGGGACCGTGATAGCGGATGATGAGCAGGGTGAGGTCGTCGGCTAGGTAGGTGCCCCGAGTGAACTCCTCGACGGCTCCCAGGATTGCGGCCCGCAACTCTTCCACCGAGGCGGTGGCATGGCGTGACACCACTTCCTGGAGCCTTTCGAGATCGAACATTTCGTGCTGGAGGTTCATCGCTTCATTCACGCCGTCGGTGTACAGCACCAGGGTGTCACCCGGGGCTAGTGCGCCGGAAGACGTACGAAACTCTGCCGTCGAGAACAACCCCACCGGGAGACATTCAGAGGAAAAGGCGAACTCCGCACGGCCGTCATGAATCCGCAGTGGGGGCAGGTGGCCCGCGTTGATGTACTCCAGTTGCCCGTTGCGATCCAGAATGCCAAAAAACAGCGTGGCGTAGCGCTCCACTTGGGAGTGAGCGCAGATGAAGCGGTTGACGTGATTGAAGACGGTGTCCGGCTGCTGCCCCAGGGTCATGGCAGAGAGCGTGCCCTGCAGCATCGAGGTCACCAGGGCGGCTCCCAGGCCCTTGCCACTAACGTCCGCGATGACGAAGCCCGTGCGGTCCCCGCTCAGTTCCAGCAGATCAAAGTAGTCGCCGCCGACCGCAAGGCAGGATTGGTTGATGCCGGTGACCTCGAATTGGGGGAAGGTCCGGAAGTCTTTCGGGAGCAACGCCTGTTGGATCTCGCGGGCGATGTCCAGTTCCTGTAACAGGCGCCGCTGCTCCTGCTCCTTCCGCAGCAACCGGGCGTTGTCGAGCACGCCGGCGACTTCCCGTGAGAGCGCTTCCAAGATCTGCCGGTCGAGGCGGGAGAAGGCGGCCGGAAGGCGACTGTCCAGGTAGAGCACAGCCAGCAGGTCGCCGGACCCACCCACGAAGGTGGCTTCCGTGGACCGCAGGCGTGACAGCGAGGACAGGGGGATGGCGATGACCGACTGCAGGCTGAGCCGCTCTACGCTGTGGGCCTCGCGTAGAGCGGCTTCCGCCTGCGACATGTCTTCCTCGATGACGCTGCTGTGCTGTTTGACCGCCTGCGCGATGGCCGTCTGGCTGGCGTCGAAACCTTCCGCCGGCAGGCTCCCCCCGCCAGCCTTCCGGGCCAACATTGGGCGCAGGCTGCCCTTTCCGTGAGCCTCCAGCAGCAAGCCGCGGTCGGCGTTAGTGATGGCGATGGCGCGGTCCAACATGGCGCTCAGAACCTCTTCGAAGCTCAGCGGGGATTGCAACAGGGCCGTGATTTCCAACAGCAGGCTCAACTGGCGCAGGTCCCGCGGGCCGGGCTCCATAGTCGAGGCCCGCTCCAGCTGCGTCAGCAGTTCCGGGAGTTGGAGCTGGCCAATGCGGAAGATCAGCTGGAACGAGTCGGGGCCGCCGCAGGTGATGCGGTCGCCGTCGCGCAGTTCCCGTGCCTGGATTTTCTCCCCGTTGACAAACAAGCCGTGGCGCTGCCCTCGGTCTTCCAGGCGAAATGCGCCGTAGGCATAGACCAGCAAGGCGGAGGCGCGCGAAATGCGCTTGTCGACCAGCTGCAAGTCGTTGCCGGCCTCGGCTCCGCGCCCAATGGAAAACGGCGAGTGCGTCACGCGCACCAGGCGGGCCGGGCCGACAGTGTCGACCACTTCCAGCGCCACTTCTGGGATGGCAGGACGTTCGGGGGTCGGCATGGCCTTTCCTGAATCTTATCATGCCCGGGAGGGCCCAGCAGGGCCCGGCAGGGGACGCCTGTTCCGGTGAGCAAATCGGCTCTCAGACCTGGGAACTGTGTCGGAGCGCAGCTTCCGCAAGCCTCTTCCACAGGAGACCGCGCCTAGCGGAAGCTTTCTAGGGCAGGACCTTCTTGTTCGAAAGCTTCTAGCAGTGTCGTCAGGTGGAGCTGTTCCAGCAAGCGGGCAATCAGGCGCGGAGCGCAGCACAGTTTCACTTGGGCATTGCGCCGGTTCGCTGACGTCTTGACCGCCACCAACATCCCGATGCCGGTGCTGTCCAGTTGGCGGAGGTGGGCCAGATTCAGCAGAATCTTGCTGCTTCCTGCTTCCAGCAATCCCTCAACTTCCCTCCGGATGAGCTGGCTCTCCGGGCCCGCCACCAGGTTGCCTGCCAGTTCCAACACCAGCACCTCTTCCTTTTGCCGTCGATCAAAACTCAACCTGCCCGGGTCACTCATTGTTTTAGCTCTTTCCAAGCTGCGGCAGAAATGGTCGAGCTCCTTCTCAAGATCATCCGCAGAGTTTGCAGACTAGACAGATTGGTCCACCTGCGATTCTCTCCCGTTGTTCTGGGCGCCCGTTGATCGCAATACGGCTGGCTGGATGCCGGCACGGATAGACCTTCATGCAGATTCTGAGTCAACAGCGACAAGGTGAAATATTTACCTCTTTTTGCTCCCTGGAGTCAACGCAGCGTTCCATGGAAGAGCGCGGGAGGAGAACTTGACTGGTCTGGCGAGGAACTGGTGGCCCAGGCGGGAGGTGTCAGCGAAACATCACCTGGGAGAGCGATCTCGCAAGTCGGCTTCATCGTTACGAACATGGTTACGAACATGACCCTGCCGAGTCGGTCGGCCGTGCGGTTCTACAACAAGAGAGGGACAGCAGAGCAGTCAGCCAACCGGGTCGGGATGCACCCGATGCGAGTCCTGGCGACAAGAATTGTATCGACAGTGCGAAGGGCGTATATTTATGATCTGGAATAAGGTTGCAGTCGAATGGCTGGCGCACCAATAACAGGCAAGCGGCTTTCCACAGCGATCTTGATCGCGGCTGTTGCCATCGCCGTCGGGATTCAAAGCTCTGGGTGGCACGTCCGGGCGCAGGGGGCACCGGATTCTGCTTCGCCTAGCCCGAGTTCTGCTTCGTCTAACAAAGTCGACTTCGCCAGGGAGATTCTGCCCATATTCGAAAAGTCTTGCTATTCCTGCCACGGGCTGAAGCAGCAAATGCACGGACTTCGGCTGGACTCGAAAAAGCTGGCCCTCGTTGGAGGGCATTCGGGAAAGGTGATCTATCCCTACAAAGCAACGGAAAGCCCGCTCTATCGGCGTGTGGCGGGAATTGGCGACGAGCCTCGGATGCCGATGGGGGGTGAGCCTCTCGATCAACAGCAGATTGCGCTCATCCGAGCCTGGATCGATCAGGGAGCCAACTGGCCGGATGAAGTGGACTCGGAAGTGGCGAAGATCCAGAAACACTGGGCCTATGTCCCGCCGAAGCGGCCCCTGCTGCCAAAGGTCAGTCGTCGGGATTGGGCCGCCAACTCCATTGATTCCTTCGTCCTGGCGCGCCTCGAAAAAAAGGGCTTGGCTCCCTCTCCGGAGGCGGACCAGGTGACGCTGTTACGGCGGCTGAGCCTTGATCTCATTGGTCTGCCGCCAACGATCGAGGAGGTCGATGCCTTTCTAAAGGACACGAGCGAGAACGCATACCAGATACAAGTCGAGCGGCTCTTATCGTCGCCTCACTACGGCGAACGTTGGGGGCAGCACTGGCTGGATGCGGCCCGCTATGCCGACTCAAACGGCTACGAGAAAGACCTGCAACGCCAGGTCTGGTTCTACCGGGACTGGGTGATCGAGGCCTTCAATCGCGACCTTCCCTACAACCAGTTCATCATCGAGCAGCTGGCGGGAGATTTACTCCCGAACGCGACGCAGGACCAGATTGTGGCGACGGGGTTTCTGCGCAATTCGATGATTAACGAGGAAGGCGGCGTGGACCCGGAACAGTTCCGAATGGAAGCCATGTTCGATCGCATGGATGCCATCGGCAAGAGCATCCTGGGCATCACCATCCAATGCGCGCAGTGCCACGACCACAAATACGACCCGCTCACCCAGGAAGAGTATTACCGGATGTTTGCGTTTTTGAACAACTCCCACGAAGCGAAAATCACGGTGTACACCCCGGAAGAGCAGATGAAGCGGGCGGAAATTCTCCGACAGATCCGTGAAATTGAAGCCGACCTCCGGCACCGGCGGCCGGACTGGCAGCACCAGATGGCGACCTGGGAAGAGGGGATGAAGGACGATCAGACGGAGTGGATCGTCCTCAGGCCAGAAGTCGAAGACATCTCCACCGGTGGGCAAAAATATCTGCCGCTCAAGGACGGCTCTCTCCTCGCCCAGGGCTATGCTCCCACCAAACACCGCGTGAAGATGGCCGTGAAGACGGACGTCCAGGATATCAGAGCATTTCGGCTGGAACTACTCAATGATCCCGACCTGCCACTTGGCGGACCAGGCCGCTCCATCAAGGGAACCTGCGCATTGACTGAGTTCGAGGTGGAGGTTGCTCCGGCCAGCGCGCCCGACAAGGCTACTAAGGTCAAAATCGCCAAAGCGACGGCGGACATCTCACTGCCCGAAGCGACTTTGGAGGCGACCTTTTTTGACAAGAAAAGCAAGGATCGCGTCACGGGTCCGATCCACCTTGCCATCGACAATAACGACGACACGGCCTGGGGCATCGATGCGGGCCCCGGACTCCGCAATCAGCCGCGCAAAGCCGTTTTCACGGTCGAGACGCCCATTGCGAATCGCGCGGGGACAATCCTCACCTTTTATTTGAGTCAAAAACACGGCGGTGGGGACCCCGATAAGAATCAGAACCACAATCTCGGCCGAATCCGGCTTTCGATGACTACCGCGCTCGGAGCGGTTGCCGACCCGCTGCCGAAAAGCGTGCGCGACATTCTTTCCATCCCACGCGATCAGCGAACACGCCCACAGAACGAGACCGTTTTCCGCTACTGGCGCACCACCGTGCCCGAGTGGGAGGAGGAAATTGCGAGGATCGCGGGGTTGTGGCGACAGCATCCCGAAGGCTTGACGCAACTGGTGCTCCAAGCCCGTGAGGACGCACGCAAAACACACGTACTGACCCGCGGCGATTTTCTCAAACCAGGCCAGCCGGTCGGTCCGGGCGTGCCGGCCTTCCTCCAGCCAATGCCGGAAGGGGCACCGCGGACACGAGTGGGCTTCGCCGAGTGGCTGGTGGAACGCAACTCGCCGACCACGGCCCGCGCCCTGGTGAACCGCATCTGGCAGACCTATTTCGGCATCGGGCTGGTCAGCACCAGCGAGGACCTGGGACGGCAAAGTGAGACCCCCTCGCATCCGGAGCTGCTGGATTGGCTGGCAGTTGAGTTCATGGAACGCGGCTGGAGCTTGAAGGCGATGCACCGGCTCATTGTGACTTCGGCGACGTACCGGCAGTCGTCCCGGGCAGCGCCGGACTTCTATGCGCGCGATCCTTATAACCGCCTGCTCGCCCGAGGACCGCGGTTCCGGGTGGAAGCCGAAATTGTGCGCGACATTGCCTTAGCCGCCAGCGGTCTGCTGAACCCCAAGATCGGCGGGCCCAGTGTCTATCCGCCTGCCCCTGAGTTTCTCTTTGTCCCGCCGGCGAGCTTCTCCCCGAAGATTTGGCCTGAAGCAAAAGGGGAAGACCGGTACCGCCGCGCCTTCTACACGTTCCGGTATCGATCCGTTCTCTATCCGGTGCTGCAGACCTTTGACGCGCCAAACGGGGACAGCTCCTGCGTCCGCCGCGCCCGTTCGAATACGCCGCTGCAGGCGCTGACAACTCTCAACGAGCCGCTGTTCGTGGAGTCTGCTCGCGCGCTGGCGTTGCGAACGCTCCGCGAGGGTGGCGAGACGGATCCCGAGCGCCTGACCTACGCCTTTCGCCGCTGCCTGGCGAGGAAGCCCACCCAACAGGAAGCCGCCGAGCTGCTCTCTCTGCTAAACAAGCAAACACAGCGTCTTTCCGATGGGTGGGTAAGCGCGTGGGATTTGGCGGGTTACGACTCGACGCAGCGGCCGCAGCTCCCGAAAAGCGCCACTCCCGTCCATCTCGCCGCATGGACGGCCATCTGTCGCGTCCTGCTGAATCTGGATGAAACCATCACTAAAGAATAAAGGGCGTCTAGCCATGAACTGCGAGGATCGTCTTTATCGAAACCGAGACCCCAGGTTCGTTAGCCGGCGCTGGTTCTTTGAACAGTGCAGCGTCGGGCTGGGTGCGGTGGCCCTCGGGCAGTTGTTAGGGATTTCCGGCTTTGCAGCGCCAGCCAACCTGGCGGCAACCCATCCGCTGGCACCGAAAAAGCCGCATTACGCGCCCAAGGCCAAGAACATCATCTTTCTCTTCATGGCCGGGGCGCCGAGCCACCTGGAGCTTTTTGACTACAAACCCCAATTGGCGAAGTTTGACGGAACGCTGCCGCCTCCGGAGCTGCTTGAAGGCTACCGGGCCGCTTTCATAAACCCAAGCTCCAAGTTGCTCGGTCCGAAGTTCAAGTTTGCCAAATATGGCCAATCCGGTGCGGAACTCTCTGAGTTGCTGCCTCATCTGACCAAGGTCGTCGATGACATTGCCATCGTAAAATCGGTGGTGACCGACGCGTTCAATCACGCGCCCGGTCAACTCCTCATGAATACCGGATCGCAGCAATTCGGACGGCCCAGCATGGGCGCATGGGTCACCTATGGGTTAGGCAGTGAATCGAAGGACTTGCCGGCCTTTGTCGTGTTTAGCTCCGGTTCAAAGGGGCCGAGCTGCGGCAATTCCTGCTGGGGCAGCGGGTTTTTGCCGACCGTCTATCAAGGCGTCCCGTTCCGCGGCAGCGGCGACTCGATTCTCTACCTTTCGAATCCGAGGGGCGTGGACCAGGAGCTGCAGGAGGACTCCGTCCATGCGATCCGCCGCCTCAACCAGATGCGCCTGGACCTGACGGGCGATCCGGAAATCGCCACGCGGATCAACTCCTTCGAAATGGCGTTCCGCATGCAAAGTAGCGCGCCAGAGTTGATGGACATTTCCCGGGAACCCAAGCACGTCCTCGACAGCTATGGCGCAGAACCGGGCCGGCCTTCGTTCGCCAACAACTGCCTGCTGGCCCGGCGCCTCGTAGAACGCGGCGTCCGTTTCGTCCAGCTATACCACGAGGCGTGGGACCAGCACAGTAATCTGGTGAAGGACATCACCAAGAACTGTAAAGACACCGATCAGGCC
>JAKZXP010000075.1:0-3684 GCA_047514915.1 Terriglobia bacterium | reverse complement strand
CCTGAACACGGTGATACTCCATCACACAGGGTGTTTCTCTGTATCGTTTGCCTAGTTATGGCACATTCCATGTCACACGCTTGGCCCCCCGTCGCCAGGAACGCCCCGCAGGGCTGCGAGGCTTCCGCCACGCGGGCCGGGCGAGGGTCCTGATGGTACCAGCCCGAGCCAGAAACTTGAAATTCGGAATGACGTTTATGAATATAAATGACGACCGCCACGCCCAGTGACGTGGCTGGGCTGCACTGCCGCCATTGACAAGCCTGGAACCGCTCCTGATACTGAAAGACCGCGAGAGGAGGAACGCCCAAAATCCCCCAGCGCCACTTGCGCCCACCGGGTCCCTGGCCCCAGCGAGGACGCATCCAAAGGTAGCGTACCGGCATCTTACGAAGAGGTATCCGCGGAGCGCGCAGATTGCGCAGTTTTTTCGTTGCCCCTCCAACCTGTGCCATCCGCGGGTACTCGCCTTTATGGTCAGGTCCAACATCAGAACGCCTCAGGAGGTCGAGCACCAATGGGTTCGGATTCTGCCTTGAAACGCGCAAGCCCCCGCCTGGGGGGAAGGCTGTGGCTCGTGGCGCTGCTGTTTGCCGGGTTTCTACCTGGCGCCCCAGCGTCGGACCGCAAGCTACCCATCAAAGTCGAAAAAAAGCCGAAAACCATCTCGCCCGGTCATGGCTCAAAACCCTTTGACGTCACGCGTCATTTAATTCCGCTGCGAGACATCATGGGTGGAGGTCCTCGGAGGGACGGCATTCCTGCCCTGGACTCTCCGAAGTTTGTCACGGTGGCACAGGCGGACCGGGTGCTGAGGGATTCCGACCTGGTGCTGGGGGTCGAATTCCAGGGCGTGGCCAAGGCCTACCCGATTCGCATCCTCAACTGGCATGAAATCGTGAACGACCAGGTGGGCCGGCAGCCGGCGCTGGTCACCTGGTGACCGCTGGCCGGCGCGGGCGTCGTGTACGATCCGCTGATCCAGGGCCGACGGCACACCTTCGGCGTCTCCGGCCTGCTCTACAAGCGCAATGTGCTGATGTACGACAGGCAGACGGAAAGCCTGTGGTCGCAGCTGCTGGCTCGGGCGGCCACCGGTATTCTCACCGGAACCCCCCTCCGCCTGTTGCCTTCGGTACAGACCACTTGGGGGAGCTGGAAGAAACAGCATCCCCGAACCCTGGTGCTGTCGTTCGACACCGGTCACCGGCGGGACTATTCCAGGGATCCGTTTGCAGAAGCTTCTTTGGACCGGAGGCCAGCTCTGGTCATCACCCTGAACGGGAAAACGAAAATCTATCCCTTTTCGCAGCTCAAGAAGCAGGTGAAGAAGACCGGCTCCCCGGTAACCGACCAGTTCGCCGGGAGGACCATCACTGTCGAATTCGATGCCAAAGACAAGACAGCCCGCGCCCGGGACGCGAGCGGCTCCCTAGTGCCGTCCTACGTGGCATTTCTGGCCAACGCGCGAGCCTTCTATCCGGACGCGCCCCGCTTCAAATCGAAGTGAATCCGGCTAAGCGGATTGTGATTTTCTACAGCTGGAGACCGTTGGAGATCTCAGGTCTCTGTGCTGGCGATGATCTTCTCGATCCGCTGCCGAAGGCTGGTATCCATCGGATCAAAGGCGATGGCCGAACCAATGGTCGCCTGAGCGTAGAGAATTTTGCCTGGGATTTCCATTGAACCGCTGTCATCTTTGACCTTCAATGACACCAGCGATCCATCCTCCAGCGGAACTACCGTGTCCGCAAAGCAGCCACCATCGCCGATGACGGTGAGGTGCACATTCCAATGCGCATCCTTGTCGCGGCACCATACCTGAGCCTCGACCAGGCAGGGGACGCGTCGGTGTTGTCTTTTCTCGGACATGATTGGTTGCTAACGGGAATCCCCGATTCGAGCTTCCCCTCTGCCCAAGAGCATACGCCAGCCGCCCTCCGTGTCAAGCTCAGACACCATGGCCTCTTCTGCTGGTATCGCGGACTGACGGTCGGGATTGTAGGTGACGAAGGGGGAGTCCCACTCGACAGTCCTCCGGGAGTTCGCGGCGGAGGAGCTTGCGAGGCTTCCGGCTCGGCCCGGCGGTCACGCGCGTGATGGTACCAGCCCCCGCTACAACTCCGAAATCGGAAATCAGACAAGGTGCATTGTGAGTGCGCCCATGAAGCTCCCCTCGGGTTGTTGGTAGAATGGTGGCGACTTCGGCGCGGTAGACAAACGCGCCGGCTCGAGGTGCGAAATGCAAAGTTCTGTCGCGACAAGAACTGCCTTCTCCCACACTCTGTTGCTGCTTCTGGTACTCGGAGCCGTGCAGCCGGCCCACGGTCAAGGATCCCTCCAGGTGCGGGCGCCGCTGCCTGTCCCCGACCTGCCAGGTTACAAGACGCTGAAGGGCGACTTCCACCTCCACACCGTCTTCTCCGACGGCCTGGTCTGGCCCACCGTGCGGGTTGTCGAGGCCTGGCGCGACGGCCTGGATGTGATCGCGATTACCGACCATACTGCCGAAACGCGGCCCCACGGGCAGGACGTGAACGTGGACGGCACCCGCTCCTATGCTCTGGCCCGCCCCGTGGCCGAACAATTGGGCCTGATCCTGATCCAGGGCGTAGAAATCACCAAGATGGCGGAGCACGGCCGGGAGCACTTCAATGCCTTGTTCGTCACCGACCCCAATGCGTTGAACGTGCCCGACATGTTCGAGGCGCTGCGCCGGGCGCGCGCCCAGGACGCGTTCGTTTTCTGGAACCATCCCAGGCCGCTCTTTGGCAAGCCGGAGTGGTTCCCGGCTATCGCGGCCGCCCACGAGGAAAAGCTGTTTCAAGGCATGGAGTTGGTCAATGGGAAGAAATTCTATGCGGGGGCCTATCCATGGATCGAAGAGAAGAAGCTGACGATCGTTTGCACGAGCGACTTCCACGATCCGGCGGCGCCCCGCGCCGCGCGTGGGATCCGACCCATCACTCTGCTGTTTGTGCGAACGGCGGACGCTGCTGGCGTGCGCGAGGCGCTGTTCGCCCGCCGCACAGCAGCCTGGATGGGCGACCAGCTCTGGGGCGACGAGCGGCTGCTGCGCGGGCTCTGGCAGGGCGCGGTGACGGTGGAGACTCCTGAGTTGCGCTATCGCCGCGGCACTCCCCTGGCCCTCCGCATCCGCATCAACTCCGCCATCCCCTTCCACTTTCGCGTCCGCCAGACGCCTGCCTGGTTCCACATCGAAGTCCTCGACACCAGGGTCATTCCCGCCGAAGGCACTTCGGTACTGTTTCCCTACATCAGCCGCGAGGCACCCGAAGGCACCCATCGCTTTGAATTGGAGTTGGAACTCACCAACCTGCACATCGGCCCGGGACGCAATCTGGTGGTGCGCATGCCTCTCAGTGTGAACGTCTCTCGGCAGTGAAAAAGCGCGTTTGTTCGACTTGGCCGTATAACGCGCTTATCGGAAACTGACTGACTACACTGGCGGGCGTAGAGGGTCACTTGTCCGGATAGCCGAGTGGAACCGGGATTGGTAAACATTAGCCCGTTAGTGGGGATCCTATCCAGCTCAGAACGCCAGTTTCTGGGAAGCCGACTAACCGAGATGTGACCACATCGAGTGCCCGATGAGGTGTGTCCCCCCTCAGGCCAATGCCATACTGATCCAGATGCTGAGATTACTCACCTTCTTCCTTGTGG
>JAKZXP010000074.1:0-4223 GCA_047514915.1 Terriglobia bacterium | reverse complement strand
AGCCTGGGCCGCGGGATATGAATTTTACCCGGCGGTCCGTCTGCCCCTGATTGGCTTCAAAACTCAGAGGCAGCTTGCCGTAAGTTTCGACGATCCGCTGCTTGGTCGCCCCAGCGACTCCCTCCGTCAGAACATCGCCCTTCGGAAGGGTGTTTTGAACTTGGACCAGGCTTATGGCAGCAAGAAGCAGGCCCGCGTAAAGAAGGACGAACGCTTTTATTTTCAACGCACTCCCCAAGAGCAAGATGGCCGAGTCAGCGCCGGTGGTCCCTACAGATATTGCCATTCGTCGCTGCCAGTCTCAAGCCTCACGGCGTCAGTCGCCCAAGATCTGCCGAGCGATGATGAGCCGCTGGATTTCGCTGGTGCCTTCGCCGATGGTGCACAGCTTCACGTCGCGATAATACTTCTCCGCCGGGTAGTCCTTGATGAAGCCGTAGCCGCCGTGAACCTGCAACGCCTCGTTGGCCACCCGCACCGCCACCTCACTGGCATAGAGCTTGGCCATTGACGATTCCTTGGTGTGGCGCAGGCCGTGGTCGGCCAGCCAGGCAGCCCGATAGTTGAGCAGGCGCGCGGCGTCAATCTCGGTGGCCATGTCGACCAGCTTCCACTGGATGGCCTGAAATTCCGAGATGGGCCGGCCAAACTGTTTCCGCTGCTTGGCATGCTTGAGCGCTGCCTCATACGCACCCTGGGCCATGCCGATGGCCATGGCCGCAATGGAAATGCGCCCACCGTCCAGAATCCGGAGGCTGTCCACGAATCCTGCGCCCTCTTTGCCGAGCAGGTTGGCGGCGGGCAGGCGGCAATCCTCAAAGATGACCTCGGAGGTGTCGCTGGCGCGCAGGCCCAGCTTGTCCTCTTTCTTGCCCACGCGAAAGCCGGGCGTCCCCTTCTCGATGAGAAAGGCGGAGATGCCGTGGGGGCCCTTGGCGCGGTTGGTGACGGCCATGGCTACGCAGAGATCGGCGTGATGCCCGTTGGTGGTGAAGGTCTTCGAGCCGTTCAGCACGTAGCAGTCGTCCCGGCGCACGGCGGTGGTGCGCGTGCCGGCGGCGTCGGAGCCGGCTTCGGGCTCGGTCAGGCTCCAGCAGCCCAGCTTGCGCCCGGAGGCCAGATCGGGCAGGTAGCGGCGGCGCTGCTCTTCGCTGCCGCATTGGCAGATGTGGTTGGCGCACAGCGAAGTGTGCGCCGCCACGATAATGCCCACCGAGCCGTCCACGCGCGACAGTTCCTCGATCACGATTGCATAGTCTATGTATCCGAGGCCCGCCCCGCCGTATTCTTCGGGGAAGACGACACCCATCAGACCCATGGCCGCCAGCTTCGGCATCAGTTCTTCCGGGAATTGCGAGGGCCTGGTCCCAGTGCCGGACGTGGGGCGCGATTTCCGCTTCCGAAAATTCGCGGACATTCCTGCGAAGCTGGACTTGCTCCGGCGTCAGTTCAAAGTCCATTGGCGGCCCCGGGATGTGGCGCGGTTTGGCTCATCGCGGTTGGGCTCATCGCGGTTGGGCTCATATAGTTGGGCTCATATAACAGACTACATTTGAAGGGGGCCAGCGTCACCAGATTAACTGCGCCAATGGAGCGTCACGGGGCCGGGGATGGGGTGCTGCATGGGTTTCCCCGTGCGCTTGGCTTCCAGGTGAGCGGCCTTCAGTTGGAAGTACCACTTCGCGGGACGGTCGGCATCATCGATCAACATCAGCGAAGGGTCGTGCTTCAAGCCCAGCGCCTGCTTTTCCATCGTCTGCTGGTCCTGCTGGATGAACTTGTGGCCAAAGAGGCGGAAGATGGTCACCATGAACGGCATCCAGGGGAACAGGTTCCAGGCGGCGCAGAAGTCGATGCGGCTCTCCTGCGCCGTTATCGGCGTCACCGTGGCCCGGCTGGAAAACCAGTAGGAGCCGCAGCGAATCTGCTCAAAGCGCATGTTGGGCAGGACGAAGTCGATGGTGGTGGTGATGGGCTGCCCGTAGACCCGTAGGAGCTTGTAGGGGGCGCTGTTGGGAGAGGGGGAGTGGGCGCGGATGCGAAAGCCGTTGGGGATGGGCTCGAAGATCTTTTCCTTTTGTCGGATGCTGCGCCGAGCCCGCCACCACCAAGCCTGGTGAACGAAAGGCCCGTGGGCAGGGTCCATCAGCCCGATGATGCCGTGGTCGACGTGGCAGGGGAGGTGGGCCCAGAGATGCGTCAGGCGGTAGCGCTCACTGAAGACGGGTAGCCGCGGCGTCGGCGGCACCGGCTCTTCCTGGTTGGCTGTCTCGGGAACATAGACCCAAACGTAGCCGTCCTGCTCCTCGCAAGGGAAATGGCCGGCGTGGATGCGTTCCACCTTGAGCTTGGAGTCGGCAGTGAGAGAAGGGACCTCTGTGCATTGGCCGCTGTGGACGTCGAACTGCCAGCCGTGGTAGCTGCATTCCAGGCGGTGGCCGTTGAGCCGGCCAAAGGACAGGGGCATGCCTCGATGAGGACAACTGTCGCGAAGAGAGAAGACCCGGCCCTGAGCGTCGCGCCCAACGACCAGAGGTATGCCCAGCAGCGTCACCGGCCGTAGCTTCTTGCTCTGCAGTTGAGCGCTCCGCAGGGCCGGGTACCAGAAATCCTGCAGCATTTGGGCATCGGCCTTCGGGGGCGCGCCCGCGCTGACATCGCTCATTGGCGGAATTCTAGCACGCTTGCCGGAGGGGCGTTCGGGCGGAAAGAGAGTTGTCGGCGGGCTAGCTGCGATAGCGCAGGGTAATCCCCTACGCGACCTCAACCGGCTTGGCCCCCACCACGCGCGCCATCACTTCCAGCGCGCGGTCAATCATCTGCCGGTTCACATCCAGGTGAGTGACCATGCGCATCGTTTCCGGGCTGACTCCCGAGGCCAGCACATTGTGCTCCTTTAGGGCAGCCGACAGCTCGGTGGAGGTCAGGCCCGTGCCGGAGACGTCCAGAATCATGATGTTGGTCTGGACCTTCGCCGGATTGATACGAATTCCGGGAATCTGGGCCAGCCCTTCGGCCAGGTAGCGCGCGTTGTCGTGGTCTTCCGCCAGCCTCCGTGGCCCTTTCTCCAGGGCGAGGAGGCCGGCGGCCGCCAGCACCCCTGCCTGGCGCATGCCGCCGCCGAGCGTCTTGCGGTGGACGCGCGCTTGGTCGATGAAGTCGCGGCTGCCGACCAGCATCGAGCCGACCGGCGCTCCCAGCCCCTTCGACAGGCAGAACATCACCGAGTCGCACTTGGCCGTCAGAGTGCGCACGTCGCGGCCCAGGTGCGTTGCGGCGTTGAAGATGCGCGCACCGTCCATGTGCACGGGGATACCCGCATCGTGCGCTCCATCGCAAATCTGCTCGATAACCTCCAGTGGATAGACGGTGCCGCCGGCCAAGTTGTGCGTGCTCTCCAGCGAGATCAACCCGGTCTGCGCACGGTAATAGACCTTGGGGCGAATCTGCCGCTTCACCTGCTCCCAGCGCAGGATGCCGCCCTCGGCATAAATGGGACGGGGCACAGTGCCGGCGATGGCGCTCATGGCACCCATCTCGTAGTTGAAGACGTGCCCGCGCTCTTCGCAAATCACCTCGTTCCCTGGCCGGGTGTGTATTTTGATGGCGATCAGGTTTCCCATCGAGCCGGAAGGGACAAACAGCGCCGCTTCGCGCCCGAAAATCTCGGCGGCGCGTTCTTGCAGGCGGTTGACCGTGGGGTCTTCCATGTAGACGTCGTCGCCCACTTCGGCCTCGGCAATGGCCCGGCGCATCTCAGCCGAGGGCTTGGTGACGGTGTCGCTTCGCAAGTCCACCACAATGTGCTCCGCCTCAGAGATCCCTTTTGAGAATTGGACTTTCGGGTTAGCGTTTCCTGGCATGGTTTCCCCCATCAGACGCTCCATTCAGTTATACAACGACTGGTCCAGTCTCCTCTGTGCCCTCCATACAAGCAACTCATTGAATCGCTTTCGGGCGAATGGTGCACACGGTTCCCAGTGTCAGTGGATGAAAGCGCTAAAGACTTCGTTGGAAAGCAAACGGCCGCGAGCGGTGAGGCGCAGGCGGCCATCGGCCAACTCCAGCAGGCCCGCTTCTTCCAATTCAGTGATTTCGCGTTGGTAGCTATGGTGGTCTGCGGGCGAAAGTTCCACACCTTCGTTTCGACGCAGGCCTAGGAACATCCGCTCCTCTGCGCGGCGACGCTCATCCAACCGATGCCGCTCGGCCACCGGCAACTG
>JAKZXP010000073.1:0-6554 GCA_047514915.1 Terriglobia bacterium | reverse complement strand
ACCAAGGTCGTTCGCTACGCCTTGCAGAACGCCAGCTCGATCGCCGCGCTGCTGCTGACCACCGAAGCCCTGGTGGCTGAGCTGCCGGAGAAGGAGAAAGCTTCGCCCGCCATGCCGCACGGCGGCATGGGTGGCGATTTCTAAACAGGGCCTAGCCTCGAATTCCTCACGGGCCGCCTTCGGGCGGCCCTTTTTTTTCTGGCGTGACGGAGACTTCGGAAGCTGATCGCCGGGCGGGGAGCGATTACTTTACCGAGCGGGGAGCGATTACTTTAGTAATTACTTATTGAGGAGGGTTTTGAGGAAGTGGCCGAGGAAGCGGTCGGCGTCCACCTCGACGGCGACCTGGATGCCGTTCGGAAGCTGATCGCCGTGCTGCGCCAGCTCTTCCGGGCTATCGCGCCGGGGGACGGTGGCGCCGGCGGTAAATTCGCCCTGCGTTTCTAACTCGATCAACATGCGCTTGAGCTGGACCAGGGAACGGTCGGCTACGACGCCGACCGCTAGTGGATCGTGCAGCACTGGCATCTGCTGCCGGTCGCCTTTCTGCCAGGCGCGGAGCAGTGCGCTGAGCAGCTTCAGCACGGGGGTGTTGCGGTTGGCCAGCGCCTCCACCTGCTCGGGCTTCATGCGGCATTTCATGGTGACGTTCAGGCCGACCATAGTGATAGGCAGGCCCGATTCGAACACCACCCGGGCCGCCTCTGGGTCCATGCGCAGGTTGTACTCGGGCTGTGGCCGGTCGAGCGTGCCCCCCATCACTACAATCTGCTTCACTGACTCTTTCAGCCGGGGCTCACGCATCAGAGCCAGCGCAATGTTGGTCAGTTGACCGTAGGCGACCAGGGTCAGCTTTCCCGGCTGTGCCAGCACCTGCCGTGCAATCCAATCGGGGGCAAATTCTGTCGCAACGGCGCCCCGCGGCGGCGGCCAGAACTGAAGCGCCTGCATTTGCGGCCTCCTGTCGGCCCCCTCCATCGGTTGGTTCCCTTTCAGCAGCCGGTTTCGCGCTCCGCGCAGCACCGGCACGTCCTGGCGGCCCAGCAGTTCTAGGAGCTTCAGCGCTATCGGTGCGCGATAGGAGCCGCCCATCACGGTGGTAACGCCCAGTACTTCGATCCGGGGGTGCTTGACGGCGTAGACCAGTGCCAGCGCGTCGTCAATGTCGCCGCCGATATCGGTGTCAAGTATGACGGGAATCTTTTCCCGCGATTTTTCTTGCCCTGCCGTTGATTCGGAGAAAGCCGCGGAGAAGGCTGCGGAGAAGGCCGCCGGGAAGGCCAGGGTGGCCACCACAACCAGCAATGCCATTGGACCGCTCACAGTTTTCTCCGTCGTTTCCTTTCTACCTTCAGGTGGGTTAGCATATCGCACTTGCCCGTCAAGGGCTTGTCCGTCAAGGGCCTGTCCGTCAAGGGCCTGTCCGTCAAGGGAAAGAAGGGTGAGAAGCCTGAACGCATTTTTTGGAAGCCTGAACTGGCTTTTTGGAAGATGAGGGTGGACAGTTTAAGAAGACCGGCAGGCGGTGTGGGCCGGCAGCAGAACCGGCGGCAGAAAAGGATCCCGACGCAATGAAGCTGGCCAGCTACAGGTGGAACGACGAAACGCACTGCGGAGTTTTCTCCGACGGGCGGCTCTACCGTCTGGGGAGCCGAATCGCCGAATTCCTCCGGGGCGCGCAGCCCCCGCAGCTTCCCGACCTCGGCTCGCTGCCGTCGGCGGCGCTGGAGGAGGTGCAGCTGCTGGCGCCGGTGCCGGATCCGGAGAAAATTATCTGCATCGGCCTGAACTACCGCGAGCACGCCCGCGAGGCGGGATTGGAAGCTCCCAAGTATCCGATGTTCTTCGCTAAGTACCGCAACGCGCTGGCCGGTCCTTACGACCCGATCGTGCTGCCGCGCGTCACCAACAAGGTGGACTACGAGGCGGAGCTGGCAGTGGTGATGGGCAAGGCCGGCCGGCACATCCCGGAGGAGCGTGCCCTGGAGTATGTGGCCGGCTACATGGCTTTGAACGACGTCAGCGCCCGCGACTTTCAGCGCCGCACGTCCCAGTTTCTCCAGGGCAAGACCTTCGACACCTTTGCACCCTGCGGGCCGTTTCTGGTGACGGCCGATGAGGTGCCGGACCCGCACGCTCTGGCCATCCGCTTGCGCCTGAATGGCCAACTGATGCAGGATTCCAGCACGCGCGACTTCATCTTCACGATCCCGCAGTTGATCGCCTACCTCTCCGACATCTTCACCTTTGCGCCAGGTGACATCATTTCCACCGGTACCCCGCACGGGGTGGGCTATGTGCGCAAGCCGCCGGTGTATCTAAAATCGGGGGACATGGTGGAGGTGGAAGTCGAGCAGGCGGGAACGTTGCGCAACCCGGTGGTCGCCGAAGCCTGAGGGCTCCCTCTTCCGCGGCCGCCAGCGCACCTGCCGCTGGCGAATCTGCCGCCCAGACAGCGTTAGGGAGCGGCCGCTGCGTGAGCCTTTCAGGCGCTTGCTTAGGGCTCGCAGCGCACGCTGGTGGGAGGCGTCCGCGAGCAGCGGATGCTGTCGGTCATCCCGGAGGCCAGGAACGCGCAGGCGTTATCGGTGGCAGTCCGCTGCGCCTCTTCGCGTGTGGCCCCGGCCGCGCTACGGCACTTGGTCTGCCTGTCGAACTCGATGCACACCTCGCAGGTGTACTGGCTCAAACCCATGCTGGCGTAGAGAATCAGCAGCAGGACGGCCACACCAAAGGCGGCCGCCGCCAGCTTCGCCCGGGTTCGCGCGCTCCCCGCCATTGCTTCACCTTAGCAGAAGAACAGGCCAACGGGAGCAGAAGAGCGAGCCAACGGGAATTGATGCCCGCTCGCGCTGGCCGAGGCCGCCGCGCAGCAAGGGGCCGGCCCGAGCCAGGAGCGTAAGCGAGTGGTCAAACCGGGCATTTTTCCTGAGTTCTCGTGTTCGCAGATGCCGGGGATTCCATGGCACTGAAGCGGTAGAGGCTGAGGGTACTGGAGCCTTGCTCGACGATGCGGAAGCGGTCCAGGCCGGCGTAGCACGGCTCGAGCGACCAGCGACGGGCGTGCTCGGCAATCACCACGGCACCGGGACGAAGCAACGGGCTGCGGCCCAGATACCTCAAGACTCGATGGTACTCCGGCAGGGCCGCGTAGGGGGGATCGAGGAATACGAAGTCAGCAGGATGCGTGGCGCCCTTGAGCGCGCGCAACACGTCCCGCTCCATTACGGCTGAGCGTTGCTCGAGTCCCAAGGCAGCAATATTGAGGCGCAGCACGCGTGCCGCCGCCTGGCGGCCTTCCAGGAACACAGCAAAGGCCGCTCCGCGGCTTAGTGCCTCCAGACCAACCGCGCCGCTGCCGGCAAAGCAGTCGTACCAGACCGAACTCACGACGCTGGTCCCGAGCACATCAAAAAGAGTCCCGCGGAGCTTGTCGCTGGTGGGCCGGGTTGCCTGCCCGGCAATGGTTTTCAGCCGACGGCTGCGAAATTCTCCGGCAATAATGCGCATGGGCGGACTCTAAGGTCTCCCCCAATACCTCGGGTCTTCAGTTTCCGGCCCCGATTGCTCAGCACCCCGACTGCTCAGCCCACCCCGACTGGCCAGCCCACCCCGATTGCTCAGCACCCCAACTGGCCAGCCGGCCCCGATTGCTCAGCCCACCCCGATTGCTCAGCCCACTTGGATGAGGCCATAGCGGCGCCACCAGTGCTCTCGAACGTAGTTCACCAGGGCCACAGCTTGCTCTCGCGAGGGTGGTTGCTCGATGAATTGCACAGCGTGGCGGCGGGCCAGTTCCAGGATTTCGCGGTCGCGCAGCAGATCGGCAACGCGGAAGGCTGGCAGGCCCGACTGGCGTGTGCCGACAAACTCGCCCGGACCGCGGAGCGCCAAATCGGTCTCGGCAATCTCAAAACCATCCTGCGTGCGCACCAGCACCCCGATGCGCTCTCGGGCCTCCTCGGTCAGCGGTCCAGAGCTCAGCAGGATGCAGTAGGACTTTTCCCGGCCGCGGCCCACTCGCCCGCGCAACTGATGCAGTTGCGCCAGACCGAAGCGCTCGGCGTGCTCGATCACCATTACGGTGGCGTTGGGCACGTCCACGCCGACCTCCACCACGGTGGTAGAGACCAGCACCTGGATTCGGCCGGCCTTGAAGTCGGTCATCGCGCGGTCCTTCTCCTCGGCCGAAAGGCGACCGTGCAGCAGGCCCAGACGCAACTCGGGGAAGACTTGGCGGGACAGGCGGTCGTACATTTCCAGCGCGCTCTTTAGATCAGTTTTCTCCGACTCCTCCACCAGCGGGTAGACGATGTAGGCCTGACGCCCGGCGGCTGCCTGTTTTCGGACGAACTCGTAGACCTCGGCGGCGCGGCTGTTCCGAACGTGCCGGGTCACGATCGCCCGCCGCCCTGGCGGCAGCTCGTCAATCACGGAAACGTCCAGTTCGCCGTAGAGCGTGAGAGCCAGAGTGCGCGGAATCGGGGTGGCGGTCATCACCAGTGTGTCGGGCCAGGATCCTTTTTGCATCAGGCGCAGCCGCTGCAAAACTCCGAAGCGGTGCTGCTCGTCCACAATCACCAGGCCCAGGGCGGCAAACTCCACGTCCTGCTCCAGCAGGGCGTGGGTGCCGACGACAATGTGGATCAGCTTCTCGCGGATCAGGCGCTTCAGTTTGGCTTTTTCTCCCGGAGTGGCAGCGCTGGTCAGCAGCGCCACCTGGTAGCCGGCAGCGCGCAGCAGGCTGCGGAAGTAGAGGTAGTGCTGGGCGGCCAGGATTTCGGTGGGCGCCATCACCGCTACCTGGTAACCGTTTTTGATGGCAACCACGGCGGCCTGCAGCCCCACGATGGTCTTGCCGCTGCCGACATCCCCCTGCAGCATCCGGTTCATCGGCTGGGGCGCAGCCATGTCGGCTGCGATCTCCTTCAACACGCGCTTCTGCGCCGAGGTCGGGTGGAAGGGCAGCACGGCCTTAATCTTTTCGCGGACGGCGTCGTTCAACTGGAACTGAACGCCTGGCGCCTGCCGTGCCTTCCGCCGCTTGAGCGCCGTGCCGGTTTCTAGGAAGAAAAATTCCTCGAAGATCAGGCGGAACTGCCAGGGGGAGCGGAAACGCCCCAGCGCCACCAGGTCGGCACCAGGGTCAGGGAAGTGCACCTTGGCCAGCGCCTCCCAGCGGTGGGGAAGACCAAGCGGCTCGCGCACCGCGGCCGGCAGCGGATCCTCCACTGCGCCCATCTGGTCCATCACGGTGTAGATCAGGCGGCGGAAGAAGCGGGAATTCAGCCGTCCGCTGCCAGCAGTTTCGTAGATGGGGACGATGCGTCCCACTTCCAGCGAAGGGCCGGTCGGCAGGGAGGGGCCGGCCGACTCGCCCTCGCCGTCGCCGGCCACCACCTCATACTGCGGGTGCATCATCTGGAGGTGCTTGCCGTAGCGGTCTGCCTCCACGCGCCCGTGCACGGCCAGCACCTGGCCGGCGGTGATAATTTGCTTCAAATAGTCGGAGTTGAACCAGCGGCAGCGGAGGCGGTGGGACCCTTCTGCCAGCACCGCTTCAAAAACACTCTGGCGGCGGCGCCGGGGCTCATAGGCGCGCGCCCCGCGCACCTCAGCCACCACAGTTGCCGTTTCGCCCGGTTGGACCTGATCGAGGGTCCGGGGATGGGTGCGATCCTCGTACCGCCGTGGAATGTAATACAGCAAGTCCTCGACGGTGACAATTCTCTTGGTTTCCAGGATGCGGGCCCGCTCCGGCCCCACCCCTTTGATGTATTTCACCTCGGTGGCCAGCGTCAGCATGAGCTGTCCGGCGCAATGCAACCGTCCCCGCAACCGTCCCCGGTCGGCCACGGCCGCCATCGAGAAACAACAGCCAGTTCCTATAGTACACTTTGTTGGGAATTGAACCGGGACCGAATCCCTGGTCCATCCGACAGTTCTCACCCTCGCCGAACGCGCGGGGCCCGGTATCGCCGACCGAAGTTGGACGGCGGCGGGACCGCTTCTCGAGCAGAGTGTGAAGGAATGCTCCCCGACGCCAAGAGCAAGTGCGGAACGCAAAGGGGAGCGCTTCCGCGACTTTATGTACCAGCTTTGTTTCTGACGCTGCTCCGGTGACCCTCCCTTCAGGCAAGGTCGGTGGCTTGGCTGGCAGTTGGTGGGATCGCTACCCTCCCTACGCCGCCGCTGCTTCCTTCTACCTGCTGGCGTTGGCGAACGTGGCCGTGCTGTTCTCGATTTTTCTCAGCCAGACCCTGCTGGGGCTGGGCTTGATCGCCCTGGTGCTGGGACGCCAGAAACTTCAAGCGCCGCCACCGATGCTGCCGCTAGGGCTGTTCGTTCTTTGGACGCTCGCCTCGCTGGCTCTTTCCCCGCAGCCGGTATTGGGGCTCCCTCAGATAAAGAAGTTTTACATCTTCCTGGTCCTGGTGGGGGCCTACAGCGCATTTCGCAACGTGGTGCAGGTCCACCGCGTCTTCCGGACCCTGTTTGTCGCGGCTTCGGTGGCGGCCGTGCTGGCCATCGCCGAGTTCGGTCTTTACTACCAG
>JAKZXP010000072.1:0-6945 GCA_047514915.1 Terriglobia bacterium | reverse complement strand
GTGTGATAGCATATCGAATTACGCCCCGCGAAAAGAAACAGGGAACAAAAAAATGCACACGGAAACGATCGAGGCGGTCGGCCACTTGATTGACTCCCACCTGCTGGAAGCCGTGTTCGACAAAGTGATCGAGCACGGCGCCAAGTTTGAGATCGTCAAGTTCGAGATCGGCCGCACCAACGAGCAGTTCTCGCATCTGGTGATGAAGGTGCACTCCGGGGAGGCTGCGGTCCTCGGGGAGCTGCTCGAAGAGCTGCTGGCTCTGGGCTGCTACCAGACCGCGCAGACCGATGCGCTGCTGCACGGCTGCGACCGGGATGGCTGCGCGCCGGAGGATTTTTACTCGACCACCAACCACCGCACTCAGGTGCGCCAGGCCGGCCAGTGGGTCACGGTGCAGCGACAGCGCATGGACGCCGCCATCGTGGTGCGCGCCGGAGGGGCCACCTGCGTCCGGTTGCGGGATCTGCGCGCGGGCGACCTGGTGGTCTGCGGCCTCGGGGGACTGCGGGTGCTGCCCGATTTCAAGGAGCGCGATCGCACCGGCTTCGGCTTCATGTCCAGCGAAGTGTCCTCGGAGCGGCGGGTGGAATCGGCGGCCGCGCGCACGGCGGAAATGATGCGGCGCATGCGCGCCGAAAACGGGCGCATCGTGGTGGTGGCTGGTCCCGTGGTGGTGCACACCGGGGCTGCCGACGCGCTGGCCGCTCTGGTCCGCATGGGTTACGTCAGCGCATTGCTGGCCGGCAACGCGCTGGCCGTCCACGACGCCGAGCATGCCCTGTTCGGCACCTCGCTCGGCATTCACCTGGAGCGCGGCGTCGCAGCAGAGTACGGCCACCGCAACCACATGCGCGCCATCAACCTGGTGCGCCGGGCCGGCGGCTTGTGCGCGGCCGTCCAGGCCGGACTGCTCTGCCGGGGCATCCTGTATGAATGCGTGCACCACCAGGTGCCATTCGTGCTGGCCGGCAGCATCCGCGACGACGGGCCCATGCCGGAGACCATTACGGACGCGAGCCGCGCCCAGGACCTCTATGCGCAATACCTGGAGGATGCAGCCCTGGTCCTGTGCCTGGGCACGATGCTGCACTCCATTGGCGTGGCGAACATGTTGCCTTCCTGGGTTCCACTGGTGGCAGTGGACATCAATCCGGCGGTGGTGACCAAGATCGCCGATCGCGGGTCTTCCCAGACCATCGGGCTGGTGACCGACGTGGGCCTGGTCCTCCACCTGCTGGAACGAATGCTCACCGAATAGGGCTCGGTAGTTTGTGCCGCGCTACCTGAAAGCTGGTCGCCGCACGCGTGGAATACCCTCATTACCTGGAACACAGCTTCGAGGCGCTGAGGAGGCGCTGAGAAAGAATCCGGCTCTCAGGAAGAAGATCGAAGAGGAAGACCAGCGACAGTACATTGCTTGGCTGGAGCGTAGGGAAGGACCGAACGCCTGATCCGGGAAATTTGGCGGCGACTCACAGGAGTCGAGGGGGACAGCCTCAAAGGAACGGGTACTGGAACGAGCACTTTCGGGAATGGGACTCAGCATCTGAGTCTTTGGCCAGCCTCTGGCCAGCCTCTGCCAGTCTCTGGACTTTGCACCTCAGACTTTGGACTAGAATGAAAGCGTGCCGTTCGAGCTCTGGGTTGCGCTGCGCTACCTGAAGGCCCGCCGCAGCGAAGCGGTGCTGTCGGTGATTACCGCCATCTCGATCATCGGCGTCACCGCCGGAGTAGCCTCGCTGGTAATCGCCCTGGCCATTACCAACGGGTTCCGCCGCCACCTGGAGCAGAGCCTGCTCAGCGCCATCCCCCACGTCAACCTGTTGCGCAACGACAACGAAGGCATCGCCAACTGGCGCGAGATGGCGCAGCAACTGGAAGCCGAGCCGGATGTGGTGGCAGCCGCGCCGGCCGTCTATGCACAAGTCCTGCTCTCCGGGCCCGTTCGGTCCCAGGGGGCGATGCTCAAGGGGGTGGTGCCCGAGATGGAGCTGCGCGCCGGAGACCTGCTGCGGCACCTGAGCGAGGACAGCATCGCACCGCTGGCCGAACCGCTCGTCCCCGGCCAGGCTCCGCCGCTGGTGCTCGGCAAGGAGCTGGCCGATGCGCTGGGCGTGCGCACCGGCGATTTCATTACAGCCACTTCGCCGCGCGGCCGGCTGTCGCCGATCGGGGAGTTTCCCCGCTACCAGCGCTTCCGCGTGGTGGGCGTGTTCGACAGTGGTTTCTTCAACTTCGATGCCGAGTGGGCCTTCACCTCGCTGGAGGCCGCGCAGCGCCTGTTCCTGCTGGGAGACGTGGCCAGCGCCATCGGCTTGCGCGTGGACGACCTCTACCGGGCACCGGAAATCGCTGCACGCATGAAGCAGCAAGCCGGCCCGGGCTTCGGCGCCACCAACTGGATCGAGCAGAACCGCACCCTGTTCCGCGCGCTGCGGTTTGAGAGGACCATTACCATTCTGATCATCGGCCTCATCGTCTTTGTGGCCGCGCTGAACCTGTTCATCCGTCTCTACCTGCTGGTAGTGGAAAAGAACCGCGATATCGCCGTGCTGATGGCCATGGGCGCGCAGATCGGACAGATTCGGCGGATCTTTCAGTACCAGGGTCTGTTCATTGGTGTGTTCGGCACGTTGTTGGGGCTGGCGACCGGCTATGGGCTGTCCTATTTGGGAAGTCACTACAAGTTAATCCGGCTGGAAGCCGATATATACTCCATCAGCTACGTGCCGTTTGAGGTCCAGGCGCTGGATGGCCTATGGATCGGGGCGGCCGCGGTGCTGATCAGTTATGTCGCGACTATCTACCCGGCGCGGACCGCGGCGGCGATTGACCCAGCCGAGGCGCTGCGCTACGAGTAGCAGCCCCGGGACCAGCGGGTCGCGCCGGCCGAGGCGATAGAAAATTGGCGGTCGTGCTGAGAACTGTAAAGCTGACAAAGAATTTTCGATCCGGTTGGACGGAGATCACCGTTTTGAACGAGTTGCACCTGGAGGTGACCCGAGGCGAGATGCTGGCCATCATGGGTGCGTCCGGTTCGGGCAAGAGCACCTTGCTGCAAATCCTGGGTACGCTGGACAGGCCCACAGCAGGTGAGGTATACTTTTCGGAGCAAGCTTTTTCCGGCTGGACTGAGAATGAGGTTACCAGGTTTCGGAACCGGGAGGTTGGGTTTGTTTGGCAGTTTCATTACCTGCTTCCGGAGTTTTCGGCCTTGGAAAACGTGAGCCTGCCGTTGCGCATCCACGGAGTCTGGCCGGCAGAAGCGGAACAACGCGGGCGGGAATTGTTGGCGGAGGTCGGGCTGGCCCAGCGGGCTCAGCACCGACCGGGAGAGCTGTCCGGCGGCGAGCAGCAGCGGGTGGCTCTGGCCAGAGCGCTGGTGGGACGGCCCTCCCTGTTGCTGGCCGATGAGCCGACCGGCAGCCTGGATTATAAGACGGCAAACATGGTCTTGGACCTGATCGAGCAACTGCACCGCAGATACCAGCTCACCTCGGTGATTGCGACTCACAACGTCGCCGTGGCGCAGCGTTGCCAGCGGGTGTTGCAGCTGGAGGCCGGCCGCTTGCAGCCGGTGGTGAACCTGGCAGGACATCAAGTCTAGCCGAAGCGTCACCCAGTTGGTTCCGCATTTTGCGGGCCCGGGTTGGCGGAGGAACCAGGCGGGCGGAAACAAGGCGATGTTCGAGCGATACACCGAGAAGGCCCGGCGAGTGATCTTTTTCGCTCGCTACGAGGCCAGCCAGTTTGGCAGTCCCTACATTGAGACCGAGCACCTGTTGCTGGGCCTGCTCCGCGAAGACAAGGCTTTAACCAACCGCTTCCTTCGTACCCACGCCTCGGTGGAATCGATCCGCAAGCAGATCGAAGGACACACCACGATGCGGGAGAAAGTTTCCACCTCGGTGGATCTTCCGCTGTCGCACGAATGCAAGCGCGTCCTGGCCTACGCGGCAGAAGAAGCCGAGAGGCTGAGCCACAAACACATTGGGACTGAGCATCTGCTCCTCGGACTTTTGCGCGAAGAGAAATGCTTCGCTGCCGAGATCCTTCACGAGCGCGGGCTACGGCTCTCCACCATCCGGGAGGAACTGACCCGCCAACACAGTGAAAAAGTGTCCAGTCGCCCAAAAGAAAGTTCCCTTCTGGCCGAATTCAGTCGCGACCTGACGCAAGCTGCCACGGACAACGCGCTGGATCCGCTGATCGGCCGCGAAAATGAAGTCGAGCGCCTCATTCAGATCCTCTGCCGGCGCACCAAGAACAACCCGGTGCTGATTGGAGAGCCTGGAGTGGGCAAGACCGCCATTGTCGAAGGCATGGCCCAGCGCATTGATAATGGCGATGTGCCCTCCTTCCTGGCCGAGAAGCGCATCCTGGGGCTGGACCTGTCGCTGATTGTGGCCGGCACCAAGTACCGCGGGCAATTTGAAGAACGTCTGAAGACCATCATGAAAGAGTTGATGGACAATCAGAACGTCATCATCTTCATTGACGAATTGCACACGCTGGTTGGAGCCGGTTCCGCCGAGGGTTCCCTGGATGCCGCCAACATTCTGAAGCCGGCGCTGTCGCGGGGCGAGATTCAGTGCATCGGCGCCACGACTCCGGCGGAGTACCGCAAGTCGATCGAGAAGGACCGCTCCCTGGAGCGTCGCTTCCAGACGGTGAAGGTGTCACCGCCCAACGAGGCCGATGCCATCCACATCCTCTTCGGCATCAAGGATCGCTACGAGAAGTTCCACGCCGTCACCTACACCGACGAGGCGCTGGAAGTGGCCGTCTACCACTCCAGCCGCTACATCCCGGATCGTTTCCTGCCGGACAAAGCCATTGACCTGGTGGACGAGGCAGGCTCGCGCGTCAAGCTGCGCCAGACCACCCTGCCCGCGGAACTGGCCGAAGTGCAGAAGCGCATCAAGTTCATCGTGCACCGGATGGAGAACGCCATCGCCAACCACGAGTTTGAGAAGGCGCGCTTCTACAGCGACGAGGAGCGGCGCGAGCGCGAGCACCTGCGGATCCTCCGCGAGAAGTACCACTTGGATGATTCCTCCACGGGCGTGGTCACCAAGGAGGACATCGAGGATGTGGTATCGCGCTGGACGGGCGTCCCGGTCTCCTCGATCAAGGAAGAGGAGATGAGCAAGCTCCTGCGCTTCGAGGAGGAGCTGCACAAGCGCGTCATCAGCCAGGACCAAGCGATTTCGGCGCTGGGCCGGGCCATCCGCCGCGCGCGGGCGGGGTTGAAAAATCCGGCCCGCCCGGTGGGCTCCTTCCTGTTCCTGGGTCCCACGGGCGTAGGGAAGACCGAGGTCGCCCGCTGCCTGGCCCAATTCCTGTTCGGCACCGAGAAGGCGCTGATTCGCTTCGACATGTCCGAGTTCATGGAAAAATACTCGGTGTCCAAGCTGATCGGGTCGCCGCCCGGTTACGTCGGCTATGAGGAAGGCGGCCAACTCACCGAGCGAGTGCGACGCTCCCCCTACTCGGTTATCCTTTTGGACGAGATCGAAAAAGCGCACCCGGACGTCTACAACATCCTGCTGCAGGTGTTCGAGGACGGCCAGCTCACCGACGGGTTGGGCAATGCGGTGGACTTCAAGAACACCATCATCATCATGACCTCCAATATCGGCGCCCGCCACCTGCAGAAGCGTTCCAGCCTGGGCTTTCAGGCTAGCGAGGCTTCCAGCCAGGCGCAGGTGGAAGATCTGGTGCGCAGCGAGGTCAAGCGCACCTTCAACCCCGAGTTCCTGAACCGGCTGGACGAGGTGATCATTTTCAACCCGCTGGCCGACGAGGATCTGTTGCGCATCGTCCTGCTGCTGGTCGAACAGATCAACGCCCAGCTGGCCCATCGCCAGATCTCGCTGCACGTCACCGAAGAGGCTGCCAAATGGATCCTGGTGAAGACCTGCTCTGAC
The DNA here is from genome assembly GCA_047514915.1 of Terriglobia bacterium. Taxonomy (GTDB): domain Bacteria; phylum Acidobacteriota; class Terriglobia; order JAJPHL01; family JAPKYU01; genus CBDBKE01. Next base: position 1,012 of record JAKZXP010000072.1, on the reverse strand, counting down.
CGCAGCTATGGCGCTCGCCCGCTGCGCCGCGCTCTGCAGAAGTACCTTGAGGACCCACTGTCGGAAGCGTTGATCCAGGGCAGCATTCACCGTCCGGCCCAGTTGGAAGTCTTTCTACGGGACGACAGCCTGTATTACCGTCCGGCGGACTCCGCCACCGGCGAAGAGGGAACCGCCCTGTCCGAGCCGGTGTTGCTCTACAAATAAGTTTGGGGCAGCCGGTTCTCGCGCTCAGCCAGTCCTTTCCTTCTCCCTGTGTTGCCATTGCTTGGTGGTCGGTTTGAGGTGTTGTCTTACCGGTTCTTGAGGCGTCGGGAAATCCGCGCGTGATACGAAACGTGTTTGAAGGGGGCGCGCAATCGGCCGGCGCTAACCCTAGCCATCCGCCGTCGCCAGCCTGCTTTCCGCGACTGACGGAGGCTGGGCTGCCAGGCGCAGCAGTTCGCGCTCGGGCTCCTCTGTCCGCTTGAGCTGGCCGCAGGCAGCAAAGATGTCGCGGCCACGGGGCTTGCGAATGAAGGCGAGAACGCCCGCCTCCACCAGAATGCCCTGGAAGCTGCGGACGCGTTGGTCAGAGGGGGTGCGGAAGGGGAGTTCGGCGCCCGGGTTCAGCGCGATCAGGTTGACCTTAGTGTGCCCCGCGCCGACCTGCTTGACCAGCCGGACCAAGCGGCGTGCATCGGCGGGCGTATCGTTGATCCCGTCCAGAAGCGCGTACTCAAATGTCAGTCGCTCGCCCGGTCGCAGCGGAAACGCGCGGCAGGCCTCCAGCAGCGTGGCAATGGGCCACTTCTTGTTGAGCGGCATCAGCCGGCTGCGCACCGCATCGGTGGTCGCGTTGAGGGACACCGCCAGCCTGGGTCTCACCGTCTCACGACCCAGGTCCGCGATGCGCGGGACAACACCTGCCGTGGAGAGCGTCATCCGGCGCGCGGAAAGGCCCACGCCCTGGGAGTCGGCCAGCAGACGCACGGCTGCCATCACCGCGTCATAGTTCAGCAGCGGCTCGCCC
>JAKZXP010000071.1:0-4901 GCA_047514915.1 Terriglobia bacterium | reverse complement strand
CCGGAGTAGGCCAGCACCACTTTGTTCGGTTTCATCGGAATAATCTCGGTTGTTAGCCCAGGCCGGCGCCCTCCTGAGCGCTACCTAGTCAGAAACATCAGGCCAGAAACATCAGGCCAGAAACATCAGCAGGATAGCCTTGGCCATGTGCAGGCGGTTTTCCGCCTGGTCGAACACCGCGGAGCGTGGCGATTCGATGACTTCTTCCGACACCTCCTCGCCGCGATGGGCCGGCAAGCAATGCATGAAGACGGCATCGGGTCGGGCGCGGGCAAACAGCTCAGGGGTTACGCGGTACGGAGCGAAGACACGGGCGCGCTCGTCGGCCTCGTGCTCGAAGCCCATGCTGGCCCAAACGTCGCTGTAGACGGCGTGTGCCCCCTCCACGGCTTCTTCGGCGACGTGCCCAACTTCCAGCCGCGCGCCGGTGCCCGATGCCAGTTCCTGCGCCCGGGCCACAATGTCGGGATGTGGCGCGTAGGCCTCCGGAGTGGCCACGCGGAGCTGGGCGCCGGCCAGCGCTCCGCACAGCAGCAGCGAATGCGCCACGTTGTTGCCATCCCCGACGAAGGCCAGGCGCGCCTGGCTCAGGTCGCCGAAAATCTCTCGCAGGGTGAAGTAGTCGGTGAGCGACTGGCAGGGGTGGAACACCTCGCTCAAGCCGTTGATGATCGGCACCGAGGAGAAGCGGGCGAACTCCTCCACTGTGGCGTGGGAGAAGGTACGAAGCGCCACGGCGTCCACCCATCGAGCCAGGTTGCGTGCCACGTCACAAACCGGCTCACGGTCGGGGATGCGCTGTTGCCCCGTGTCCATGAACACACTCTTGCCGCCTAGCATCTTCATGCCCAGCTCGAAGGTGAAGCGGGTACGCAGGGAGCGCTTCTCAAAGATCACTGCCAGCGACCGCCCTTCCAGCGCGCCGGCGTAGCGGCGCGGCTCGGCCTTGACAGCGGCGGCCAGTCGGAACAGTTCGGCGACGGTCGCGGGGCTCAGGTCGTCATCGCGGATCAGGTGGGCCGGAACCTGCACCGGAACCGCCGCTGGAACTGCCCCTGGAACTGCCGCTGGAACTGCCTCTGGAACTGGAGGAGGCGCTGCACCCGGGGCAGCGGGATCGGGATCTTGTCGCACGGCGTGTCGCTCCGAATGAATAATTATAAGTCAGGGTGAATAATTACACAACGGCCGTTCTCCCGTCAAGTCCGAACGGCGAGGGAAGCCGGCTTGGCTTTTCGGCAAGCAGGCGGCAGGCAGGCAGAAGGGTATACTGGTTCTGGACTTCCCCTGGCGTGGAGGCACCATGGCTACCATTTCTCTGGAACAAGAGACGAACCCCTGGGAGGCGCAGGCCGCTCGCTTCCATGAAGCCGCGCAACGGCTCAAGCTGGACGGCGGTCTGGTGAAGTTCCTTCGGCAACCCAACCGCGAGATTATCGTCCACATCCCGGTCCAAATGGACGACGGGCGCCTGGAGGTGTTCACCGGCTTCCGGGTGCAGCACTCCATTGCCCGCGGCCCGGCCAAAGGCGGCATCCGGTTTGCACCCGATGTGACCCTGGATGAGATGCGCGCCCTGGCATCCTGGATGACCTGGAAGTGCGCCGTGGTCAACATTCCCTTCGGAGGAGCTAAGGGAGGCGTGGTGTGCGACCCGCGCCTGCTTTCCAGCGGCGAACTGGAGCGAATCACCCGGCGGTACACGGCCGAGTTGCTGGACTATTTGGGCCCGGAGCGGGACGTGCCCGCTCCGGACGTGAACACCGACGAGCAGGTGATGGCCTGGATCATGGACACCTACTCGATGCACGTGCGTCAAACGGTGACCGCGGTGGTCACCGGCAAGCCGCTGGTCCTGGGAGGTTCGCACGGGCGGCGCCAGGCCACCGGCCGCGGCTGCATGATTGTCTGCGACGAGGCTTTGCAAAAGCTGGGACTGGACCGCCAGAATGCCCGCGTCATCATCCAGGGCTTCGGCAACGTCGGGGGCCAGGCAGCGCGTCTAATGCATCAGGCCGGGTACAAGATTGTCGGCATCGCCGAGGCTGACGCGGCGGTCTACAACCGGCACGGGCTGGACATTCCGGCGCTGGCCAGCCACCGCGAGGAACAAGGAACGTTGGCTGGTTTTCCCGAGGCCGAGCCAGTGGAGCCGCACGTGCTTCTCACCCATGAGTGCGATGTGCTGTTGCCGGCGGCTGTCGAGAACCAGATCACTTCGCACAACGCCGAGCGGCTACGCACCCGAGTCGTCATCGAGGGCGCCAATGGGCCTACCACCCCGCTGGCGGACGAAATCCTGCGGGGGAAGCGGATCTTCGTGGTGCCGGACATCTTGGCCAACGCCGGCGGCGTCACCGTTTCCTATTTCGAATGGGTGCAGGACCGGCAGGGCTACTTCTGGACTGAGGAGATGGTGAGTGAGCGGCTGGAGCGCATCATGCGCAGCGCGTTCCACGACGTGGACAGCTACATGGAAAGATATCAGGTCAGTATGCGCATCGCCGCCCACATGCTGGCGATGGACCGCGTGGCCTTCGCTGTGAAGTTGCGCGGCATCTACGCCTGACTTCAAAGTCGAGCCTGAGCTCCAAATTGGGTACCTCGTGTACACGCACGCGCGGCGTTGACACCTGCACTGCCCCTATCTAGAATAGGAACCGCGGTGAAGACGGACGGCGCAGGCCGGAAAGCAGAAAACGGCAAAGGGGTTGGTGCCGGGAGCACTCGTGCCCACAGCGAACACCTCGTCTCGTAGCCGGGCCAAAGACAAGAAGAAGATACGCATCGTCATTGCTGACGACCACGCCATCTTCCGTGATGGTCTGAAGAAACTCCTGAGCCTGGAGCGGGACCTGGACGTCATCGGAGAAGCCGAGGACGGGCAGCAGACCGTCGAGTTGGTCAAGAAGCTGCAGCCTGACATCCTGCTGCTGGACCTGAAGATGCCCGTGATGAACGGTCTGGCGGCGTTGGAACAAATCCACGACCGGGTGAAAACCACTCGGGTCATCGTGCTGACCGCCTCCGAACATGAGGAGGAGGTGGTGGAGGCCGTGAGGCTAGGAACGGCTGGCGTGGTGCGGAAGCAGTCCGCCACGGAGATGCTGATCAAGAGCATCCGCACGGTGGCCAACGGGGAAGTCTGGTTGGACAGCCGCCTGACAGCAGCGGTATTGCGCGAATTTTCCGAGCCGCCCCCGGCGCCCCGCGAACCGCCCAAAAACTTGCTCAGCGGGCGCGAGCGCGAGCGCGAGCGCGAAATTGTCGGCCTCGTCTGCCAGGGCTTCCGCAACAAAGGAAATTGCCGAGAAGATGTTCATCAGCGAGCAGACTGTCAAGAACCACCTGCACAATATCTTCGACAAGCTGAGCGTGTCCGACCGTCTGGAGCTGGCGCTCTACGCAATTCACAAGAAGCTGAACGATCCGGTCGCCTAACACCCTTCCGGCGAGCCTGGACCGTTCCGGAGGAATTTCCATGCGCAGGTTGCTCTATCTGTATCACGCGGCCCCCGGCGCTGCCGGAGATCTAGCCTTCACCTACCTGCACGAGAGCGCGGTCAAGACCGGACCGATCGTGAAACAAATCGGAGAGGAAAGCGGCGCCTTTGAGACCACGGTCACTGATGACTGCAGCGTACTCACCGCGGAGAACTTGAACAAATATGACGCGGTGTTGTTCTTTACGAGCGGGGAGCTGCCCATTTCCGAGGAGCAGAAGCAAGGGCTGCTGGATTTTGTCCACGGGGGCAAAGGCCTGGCCGGCCTCCATAGCGCCACCGACACCTTCTACCGGTGGCCAGCGTACGGGGAGCTGATCGGCGGCTACTACAACGGGCATCCCTGGCACGAGCTGGACCGCGAAAGCACCTGGCCCGAAGTGCGCATAAAGGTGGAGGACCGGAACCACCCGGCCACACGGCACCTGGGCGAGGGGTTCACCATCAAGGATGAGATTTACGAGTTCCGAAACTGGTCACGCGACAAGGTGCACGTGCTGCTCAGCCTGGACACCGATTCGGTAGATTTGAACAACAAGGAAGTTAACCGTACCGACAAAGACTTCGGCGTGGCTTGGACGCGCACCTATGGCCAGGGACGGGTTTTTTACTCTGCGCCGGGGCACCTGCCCGATATCTGGGCCGGCGAGCGCCTCCGGACCTTCCTGCTAAACGGGCTGCGCTGGGTCATGGGCGACGCCAAGTAGCGGCGGCGCCTTGCCTGCCCCACTCCAGCCAACGCTTCCGCACCTGCTGGACGGCTTGCGCTGGGCCCTGGGCGATTCCTTCACCCTATCCTGACGATTCCCTTGAGCTCGTTGGCTTGCCCAAGGAGTCAGCCAAGGAGTCAGCCGAGGAGGTCAGAATGTGGCCCGGAGCCTTCCGGCTGCTGGTCAGCGACTGAGTGCTTGGGTCGGCCGGACCACCGAAGCTCGTAGATCCTTGGAAGTCCTTCTTGCTCATCGGACGGCGGGTGGAAGCTCCGCACGACCTTGTGCCGGCCGAACGCCCGGCTGCTGAGGAGAGCGGCAAGCGCATCGCCGATTGCCGATTCGTACGACCAGCGCTGGGTCCAAGGGAAGACGGTCGCCTGAATCCATTGTCGTGGAAGGCGCTCGCGTTCGCCGAGCGCGATCTGCTCACCCACCCACCGCAGGAACTCGAGCTTCTGCCGCAGAAGTTCCTTCGGATCCCGGCGTGAGGTGATCGAGAAGAACCCGGCTCGCTCCAGCTCGAGGAGGACATCTTCGCGAAGAGGGTGACCTGACCGGCACTTTTTGTACCAGGTGGAATGAGAGAGAATCCACTTGAGGGGGAAGTGCGGTCATGTCCATAAAGAAGTACAAACCAGAGCAGATTGTCGCGGTACTGCGACAGATTGAAGTGCAGATGGCGAAC
>JAKZXP010000070.1:0-4182 GCA_047514915.1 Terriglobia bacterium | reverse complement strand
GCTCATCGCAGCCCTCGACATGCCACCGACCATCACCACATACTCGTCGGGGGTCTGCTGAAAAAGCTGTTCGGCCTGTTCGGGCGTTATCCTTTCGTCCTGAATTTGCCGGCGCGCAAACGCTTGGCGGACTGGTAGGGCGGTCTGCCAGCGCACCAGCACTTGCAGAGAGCGGCTGCCCCCGCCGCCGAATCCTCCCTGATCGCCGAACCCTCCCTGGCCAGGGTTGCTACCCCCGCCCGGAGTTGTAGGCTGGCCGCCACTCGCGGCACCGGCCGTGGGCCCGCCACCTGGGGGCGACCCATAGTCCCCTGCGGTCCCAGGGCCCGTGCCGAATCCCGAGCCGGAAAAGAGCGTGATGGTGACGGTCTTGGCCCACGGCGACTTTTCCAAGACCTTGCGGACCTCTTTCTGAGACCACTCGGCGTACTTCTTGTTTGATTTCCAGGGATCGGCCGCCCAGAGCGTGCCGCCGCTGACCGCCCCCATGACTAGAAGTGTGACTACAAGTGAAAATATGCGTTTCATAGCAACCTCTGCCACCCTCGTCCAGTTAATTAGCCAGGACGTACTCTGGGGCAAGATCAGCGTAATGACGGTTCATCATTCACTGCACGCCCCACTGGCACTGCACGCCCCACCAACCGCCGCTTCTTCCTCGGCAGTGGCTCATAACAAGATATCACGGCTGAGGAGCGAGCGGCGCGCTCCAGTGACCCCATGGCCATCAACTAGTCATGTCCAGCCCTTCCACTATTGCGTCACGAAAATGGTGACAGTGTTGCTAGCCACCCCCTGCTGGGTTAGTACCAGCTCAATCTCGCCGCTGCTCACTCCCGCGGGAATCTGCACGTTCACCTGGTAGAGGCCGACGAACCCCGGCGCCAGCCCGCCGAACAACACCGGGGCGTCGAGGCCCTCCACAGTGGCGGTGACCGGGTTGACCACGGTGGCCGGTGGCGAGCTGGGCGAGAATTCGCCGCTCGGGACCGGCGGACTGGTTGCGCCCAGCCCGGTGCAGAAGATCTGGATTACGTCTCCCGCGCGGACCGGGTTGCTGGAGCTGACCAGAGCGAAGTTGGCGTCCAGGATGGCGCCTGGCCCGGAGCCGCTCTGGTTCACGGTGAAGATTCCCGGCTGTACGGCGCTCAGGTTGATGGTCTCGGGAACGGTGAAGGCTTCGCCCACTTTCACCACGAGCTGCGAACTACTGTCGGGGGGCAGGTCGAACGGCACCTGAGCATTCACCTGGCCGCCGCTGGTGAAGAAGAGCGGGACGTCGAAGTTGCCCAGTGTCGCGGAAAGCCCTCCCAATTCCGTCGGCAGGGGAACGGTTTGTGCGAAAAACTGGTCGGCGGCGAGGTTAGTGCCGAAAATGGAAAAAACTGAACCCGGCGCAAGCGGCGCACCCTTGTCGAAGCTGGCAGCGTGCACGGCGCCGCCGCGGAACACCTGGGGTACGGCATTGGCGCCGATCGCGCCGCTGATCTGGGTGGTGGCTTGTTCAAAGCCGGTGGCCACGGCCGTGCTGGTAATGGTCACGACGGAAGCCGCAGAGGCTGGTGTCCAGGTGCCGCTGTATAGGCCGTTCTGCAGGTTGGCCATGACAATCGCCGGGTCGCCGCTGGAAAAGGTGGTGATCACGGCGGCGTTTGCCTGCGCGCTTCCGCAGTCATCGGTGACCTGCACCACCAGCGGGACGGGCCAACCCACAGGGGAAGCGAAATTGCTCACCAGCCCGGCATGCACCAGGGCCAGCTTGCTAGGCGTACAGGCTTCCTGGGCCGCCCGGGGTGGGGCAAGAGCGCTGCCAGGCGTCGTGCCCGACGTCGTGCCCGACGTGGTGAAGGTGCCGGGCGGCGCCACCACCAGCAGCACGTTTACCGAGCGTGTGCTGCCATCCGACAACGCGACGTTCACCAGCCCGCGATACGGTCCGGCGACCAACGCGCTGGGATCCACGCGGACGTTGAGTTCGCCTGGGTTCGTGGCCGAAGCCGTGCCGTTGCTGGGATTCACCCGCAGCCAGCCCTCATCGTCTATCGCGGTGGGGGAGACGCTGAAGTTGACGGCAGCACTCCCGCCGGTGAACACTCGAACCTGCTGGGCCGCAGGGGGCGCGCCTCCGGCATTGGCCAAGAACAGGAGCCCGGAAGGAAAGGGTTGGGGCGGCGGCGTGGAGCCCGGCGGCAATACGTTCAGCACCGCATGCACGAATTGCGGCGAGTTGGCTGCGCCCGGCGCCCGGATGCGCACGACTGCGTGGTAGCTGCCCGCTGAGAACCCCGTAGCGTCGGCGCTGAAGACCACCGGAGGCGGCGCCTGGTCGGCGGTGCTGGTGCCGTCGGTGGGCGCCACGGTCAGCCAATTGCCGCCGGAGATGGAGCGAATCTCCACCATCCAAAGCATGTCCCCTGAACCGGCGTTGACCACATTGAAATTGCGCGACGGCAGCTCGCCCGATCCCTCGACGCCCACAAAGATCAGCCCCGACTGGCTGGTTTGCAGCACGGCAGTAGCCCGCGCCACCTGGACCAGGACGGGAATAATGCGGCTGCCGGCAACGGGCCCGCTGGGAGTTCTGACAAGGATCGCGGCTTGGTAAGAACCCGGCCCGACGCCGGTAGTGTCTACCGAAACGCGAACCGGAGTCGTGCCGGTGCCGACGTTGGCGGATAGGTTGATCTGTGGGAATGCTCCCGCCAGCGCCGCAGCCGCCGGTAGAATCACGTCTGCCGTCCAGTCAAGCGTCCCGCCCCCTGCATTGCTGATGCGCAGCGCCTGCGGCGGGGGATTGCTGCCTTCCATGGCGGAAAAAGCCAGGCGATCGGGGGCCACGGCCAGGGCCGGTGGTTCGTCGGTGATGGTCAGGGTCACCGGGACGGTCACGGGTGAATTGGTGGCCTGGGCAACCGCAAACGTGATCGAGCCCTGGTAGAACCCGGCAGGCAGGTTCCCAGACTTGGCAAAGACGGGAAGGGCGCTGGGCGCAAAGCCAATGCGCGGTCGCACAACCAGCCAGTCTTCATCCGAAACCGTAGATGCCTCTGCCCGGAAAGCAAACTCCGACAAGTCCGGACTGAACAGAAGCATCCCCTTGGGGGCAGGCAACTCGCCCCCCAGTTTGGCCTCAAAGTCCAGGCGGGAGGGCAGCACAGTCACCGGGCCTGGAGTGGCGAAGACTCCTGGCGCTGCGAGCACCCGGTTGTTGCCACTGTCCGAAATGAACACGCCGCGGGGGACGACCAAAATCCCGGCCGGGCCTGCCAGGATCACATCGGTGGAAAAGTCGGCGGCGTCGGGGTTGCTCATGCCTCCCCCGACTACGGTGCTGATGGTTCCATCGGGCGCGACCCGGCGGATTCGGTCGTTGCCGCTGTCGGCGATGTAAAGGGCGCCGGTGATATCCACGGCCACACCCACAGGGCGCCGCAAGAAGCCTGAGGTCGCCGGGCCGCCATCGCCGCCAAAGCCGCCGGTGCTGCTGCCCGCTACGGTGGAGATGATTCCCAACAGGTTGATGCGGCGCACGCGGTGGTTGGCCGTATCGGAAAAGTAAAGGTTGCCTAGCCCATCCAAGGCGAGCGTTCCGGCTGGGTCCCTGAGTGAGGCCTGAGTCGCCAGCCCGCCATCCCCGCCGAATCCACGCTGGCCGGTGCCGGCTACAGTCGTAATAATCCCGAACGGGTCAATTCTGCGGATGCGTTGGTTCTGGATGTCGGTCAAAAATAGGCCAAGCGGAGTCCACAGCAAGCCCGCCGGGCCGCCGCCGGGGTTGATGCTCGCCGCCGTCGCCAGCCCGCCGTCGCCGCGGAAGGTGGTCGCACCGTCCCCGGCGACGGTGGTGATTATGCCGTTCGGCGCCACCTTTCGGACTCGGTTGTTTCCCGAATCCATGATGTAGAGGTCTCCGGACAGCGGGTCGAAAGCCACCGAGGTTGGCGAGCTGAAACTCGCCTGGAGCGCCGGGCCCCCATCACCGGAAAAGCCGGTACTCCCGTTGCCGGCAAAAGTACTGATGATGCCCCCGGGGGTGATCCTGCGCACGCGCTTGTTGTTCGTGTCGGCGATGTAAAGATTGCCACTACTGTCCGGTTAACGACTCACGGACGGGCGGCAACTGACTGTTCCAGCATATCTTACGACTGTTTTTCCCTTGCCGCGATTTGAACGGCGAAGGAC
>JAKZXP010000069.1:0-2618 GCA_047514915.1 Terriglobia bacterium | reverse complement strand
GCATCAGGAGGTGCAGGAGGCTGGCAACCTGAAGAGCGCGCCGAATGCCCAGCCGTCGTGGCAAGGAGAACAAACCGGCCTGGCGGTCAAACTCCAGGTCCTGGCAGGCGTAGATGATGTCGAAGCCGGACACCCACAGGGTGACGGCAGCCGACAGCAGCAGAATGGGCCAGTCCAGCGAGCCCCGGACAGCGATCCAGGCCGCTGCCGGCGCCAGGCCCAGGCACAGGCCCAGCACCAGGTGCGTCAGCCAGGTAAAGCGCTTGGTGTAGGAGTAGAGGAACAGCAGGACCAGGGCCACAGGCGACAGCTGAAAGCAGAGCGGGTTCAGCTGATAAGCCGCCAACACCAGCAAGCCAGCTGAAACCGCGGTGAAGACGGCGGCAAAGCGCACCGACACCAATCCGGCCGGCAGAGCGCGCGTTGCCGTCCGCGGATTGGCTGCGTCCAGCCGCAGGTCAGCGATGCGGTTGAAGCTCATGGCGGCCGAGCGCGCCCCGACCATGGCCACCACAATCCAGAACAACTGCCGGGCGGAAGGCAGGCCCCGCGCGGCCAGCATCGCCCCGGTCAGCGCAAAGGGTAGCGCGAAGACCGAGTGCTCGAACTTGATCATCTCCAGGGTGATTCGCAGATTCCGCAGCAACCCCATCGGCCTGAATATCAGCATAGCCGACCCGCAGCTCTGTGTCATGCCCAGCCAGTGCTAGCCAGCCGAAAGATTACTAGGGCCTGTTGCAGTGAGTATGAGGGGACAAAAAATCCCGGCTCCCACACGGGAGCCGGGCTCTGAGCGGAGGTCAGCCAGGGTTATTCGTAGCCCCAGGGTTATTCGTAGCCAAAGACGGGATACTTGCGAGTGGAGGTCGGCTGCTGCGCCGGAGGCGTCTCGCTCTGCGCCGGACGCTGTTCGTCGGGTAGGACCGTTGGTCCTTCCCCTGTCGTCGGAACCGACTGTGGTACCTGTTCCTTCATCTCTTCCTCTTAGCCACAGAGTAGTCGCGGGCAGCAGTCTCTGCAAGATGTTTTTATTGCGCCGATAATTCGGGGTTATTGCTGGGGCGCGGAGGGCGGAAGCTCACGCAAGAGTTGTTCGATGTCCTTGATGACCTGCAGGTCGCTCTTCTCGGTGGCGACTTTCTTACCTTGGATCAAAATTGTACGGGCTTTCTCCGACTGGCCAAGGCGCATCAGGCAGCGGGCCAGTTCGCGGTAGGCCACCGAATAGCCGGGCTGCGTCTGGATGGTCTGTTCGAAAGCCGCTATTGCTTCGGCGTACTGTTCCCCGCGCAGGTACTCCATCCCCAGCCCGTAGCGCAACATGTGGTCGTTCGGTTCTTCTTCGAGCAGTTCCAGCAGTTCTTCTACGCTTGGCATGAGACCGATGCGGACTGGCAGCTCACGGAACTCTCTCGGTCCCGTTCAGGGCCTCGCGCACACGGCCCACCACCGCCTCCGCCATGTTTGCGTAACCCTCCAGCGATTCACTGACCAGAATTTCCACCTGCGGGAAGCGGGCGCGCTGTTCGGCGATCAGCTGCGGCAGGTCCCGCCGCAGGTGCAGCCCCACGGTCAGGAAGTAGGGCATCACCACTAAGCGCGAAGCACCGCGCCGGACAGCCTCCGCCACGGCCGCGCCCAGGTCCGGCTGCGTCGAGTCGAGGAAAGCCGGCAAGACGACTCCGCCCGGCATGCTTTCCTCCACCCGACGCGCCAGCGCGGCGATCCCCTGATTGGCTTCGGGCACCGGTGAGCCGTGAGCAAACAGAATCACGGTGGTCACGGGAGTTCTGTCCCGGGAGGTACCGAGTGGATGTAGGAGCGCATCAGATCTGCTTCTTCAGAACGGTCGGCAATTTCCAACTGGAGCAGGTCGCGCAGTGAGACCATGCCCACCAGCCGCCCGGCCGAGACCACCGGCAGGTGGCGGCAGTTGGCCTGCTTCATGGTGCGACGGCAGGTTTCGACCGAAATACCTTTGTCCACCACGACCGGGTTGGGCGTCATAACCTTGGCGACCGGGGTGGCGTCCGGTTCCAACCCGCGGACCATCACTCGCATCATCAGGTCCCGTTCGGTGAAAACCCCGGCCAGCCGCTCGCTGCCGTCGGGCAGAGCCTCCAGCACTGCCACGCCGCCAACGTTGCGCTGCGTCATGTAGCGGGCGACGTCCAGAACCGACTGCTCGGTGCGCACGAAATACAGTTCGCGCTCGAGGAATTCCCCGATGCTGCCCATGAGAAAACGCCCCCGGATTGTGCCTCAGCGGTAGCTTAACACAAAGTCTGCGCCCCGGTGCTCACGCCTCCTAGCAGAGGCTTACTCCAGAAAGTTCATGGGCCGCACGGTCGTGAAGTCGCTGGATGATCGGCTGCATCTCCTCGACAGTGAACCGTTGCTGAATGTGCTGCGTACAGTTGACATCCCAGGCCTTCAGGTGGAAGACGAGGACCCTCTGCGGCCGCGCCTGGTAGTCGCGGTCGATGACCCGGTCCAGGAGCGCGGGGTCATTCTCGATGAACTCTGCGGTTCCCCAGATTTTGATACGACTCTGATGTGGATAGTCCATTAAGCCGGAATTTCCGATTTGCCCTTCACCTTCGACCAACAACGCACAC
>JAKZXP010000068.1:0-5189 GCA_047514915.1 Terriglobia bacterium | reverse complement strand
CCCCTTCGCTCCGTAACATCGCACAGACATCTCCCTACATGCACGACGGCAGCCTTAAGACGCTCAAAGAAGTCGTGGACCTCTACGTGGGAGGTGGCAACTCCAACCCGCACCTCGATAAGGAAATTCGAGAGCTGGACTTCCTCAGCGGCCGGGAGCGCGCCGATCTGGTGGCGTTTCTGGAGTCGCTGACTGGCGAGATGCCGCCCGATGTCGGGCCGCCCGAGGCGGAGCAGGCTGAGCCCGAATCACAACCTCAGTAAGTCCGAGGAATTCGGCCGGTTCGCCTTTTATTCCACCCGGCCCTATTCTGCCAGCCCTATTCTCTCGGTATGACGAGGTCTGGCACTGATAGCGGGGGCCACGAAACCCCCGCGCGTTGGCGGCGGCGTGCGGGTTCACGTGTATAATCGTGCGGTTCGCAGCAGGAAATTTTCAGGTGGAGGTGAATTCATGGCAGAAGCCAAGGCGTCGCCGGTGGAACGAGCCGGCGCGGTAACCTTGTTCAACAATCCCTTTACTCTGGTCGGGGCTGAAATCCGGGTGGGCGACCGCGCACCGGGTTTCACCGTGCTGGACAACGACCTGAAGCCCGTCAGTCTGAAAGATACCGCAGGCAAAGTGCGCATCCTGAGCGTGGTGCCCTCGCTGGACACGCCGGTGTGCGACCAGCAGACGCGCCGGTTCAACGAAGAAGCAGCCAAGCTGCCCAACGCGGAGATCCTGACCATTAGCATGGACCTGCCGTTCGCCCAGAAGCGCTGGTGCGGCGCCGCCGGCGTCAGCAACCTGCGCACCCTGTCGGACCACCGCGACGCCTCCTTCGGCCATGCCTACGGGACCTTGGTCAAGGAACTGCGGCTCAATGCCCGCGCCATCTTCGTCCTCGACAAGGACGATACCGTACGCCACGTCGAGTACGTCAAGGAGCTCAGCACGCTTCCGGATTTTGAAGCGGCGCTGGGAGTGGCCGGGAAGCTGGCCGGGTAGCAGCATACCCAGGGTCGATAAACCGGCCCAGGGTCGATAAACCGGTTTGCAACGTCCCGGCACCGACAGGCCGGGCACCAAGAGGCTGGTCGCAAGGTCTTCTCCAGTGGGATATGATGTGGCCTCGTCCTCGACGGCAGATTCGGAGATAACGCCTGTCATCCATAGAAAGGAGCTCCAGCATGGCAACAGTTACGCAACAAATTCATCCGGCAGTGCAATCTTTCCTTGCGACTCAACCCAAGCGAATGTTGATTGACGGCAAATGGGTTGAGGCCGCTTCGGGAAAAACCTTTGAAACCCTGAACCCAACCACCGGAGAGGTCCATGCCCGGGTGGCAGAAGCGGACCGGGAAGATATTGACCGGGCGGTGAAAGCGGCGCGCAGGGCATTCGAAGGCGACTGGGCGAAGATCAAGCCTGTGGAGCGCCAGCGTCTCCTGCTACGACTGGCGGACCTGATCGAAGCCAACGGGGACGAACTGGCCTTCCTTGAGGTATTGGACAACGGGATGCCGATCACCATGGCCCGAACGGGGATGATCCCTCGGGTCGCTGCGGTGTGCCGCTACTACGCGGGGTGGGCGACCAAGATTCATGGGGAAACAATCCCAAACTCGGCACCTGGTAATTACTTCACCTACACACTGCGCGAGCCCGTCGGCGTGGTGGGAGCGATTGTTCCCTGGAACGGTCCGCTGGTCACCTCGATGTGGAAGGTGGCGCCGGCGCTGGCGACCGGGTGCACGCTGGTGTTGAAACCGGCCGAGCAGACGCCTCTATCCGCGCTTCGCCTGGGTGAGCTGATCCTGGAAGCCGGGATTCCCCCCGGTGTGGTGAATATCTGCCCGGGATTCGGCCCAACTGCCGGAGCTGCCCTGGCAGAGCACCGCGACGTCAATAAAATCGCCTTCACCGGTGAGTACTTAACCGGACAAAGCATTGTCAAGGCCTCCACGGGAAACCTCAAGCGGGTTTCTCTGGAATTGGGTGGAAAGTCTCCGGATATCGTCTTCGCGGACGCCGACTTCGAGCAAGCAGGTTCGGGAGCGGCCGGGGCCATCTTCCGACTCTCGGGGCAGGTTTGCTGTGCGGGGTCAAGGCTCTTCGTCGAAAAGAAGATCTACGACAAATTCGTCTCTCAGGTGGCCCAATTTGCGTCGACGATCAAGGTCGGAAACAACCTCGATCCCGAGACCCAGATGGGACCGCTCATCTCGCAGGAGCAGCTCGACCGCGTGACCGGGTACCTCCGAATTGGGAAGGAGGAAGGAGCCAAGCCCGTTGTAGGCGGCGAGCGCTTGACCACGGGAGATCTGGCAAAAGGGTACTTCGTTAAGCCCACGGTGTTCGACTGCGTGCGGCCAGACATGCGAATCGCTCAAGAGGAAATCTTCGGGCCTGTCCTGACTGCGATCCCATTCCAGGACTTAGATGAGGTAGTGAAGCTGAGCAACAATACCTTCTATGGACTGGCCGGGGGTGTTTGGACACGGGATATACAAAAGGCTCACAACATCGCCAAGGCCTTGCAGGCCGGAGTCGTTTGGGTGAATTGCTACAATGTTTTCGATGCCGCCATGCCGTTCGGCGGGTACAAGATGAGCGGGTACGGCCGCGAATCAGGAGTCCACGCGCTGGATCTTTACACCCAGGTGAAATCCGTGTGGATCAATGTTGGTGGTTAAAGGGCGCAAGCGCTGCTGCGCCCTCACCTTCATCTTCTTCTGTTGAGGTAAATCCTGACGTGGGGGCACCGCCAAGGCTACCCCGGCCACCTTGCGACGCAAACTGAGGGGCAAAAGATTAGCTCCTTTGGCTGTAAGCAATCGTACGGTCGCGACCGACCGACACTGCCGGCCCTGACCAATCCTTCACGCCTGTTCTCGGTCTTGCGATTATCGCGACTCGCTGCGCGTGATAGAATGGGTCGTTTGGCTGCCGAACGGCAGGTGTGTCCCGAGGGCTTTGACTCCCCTGACCGGGCGAAGGACTCGCATTCATGTTTGAGAACCTGACCGAAAAACTTCAGCGCGTCTTCAAGACCCTGCGCGGCGAGGGGAAGCTGACCGAAGCCAACATTCAGGACGCGCTGCGGGAAATCCGGATGGCGCTGCTGGAGGCCGATGTCCACTACAAGGTGGCCAAGCAGCTCATTGATCGCATCCGGGAGAAAGCCCTCGGCCAGGAAGTGCTGACCAGCCTGACGCCGGCGCAGCAGGTGGCCAAAATTGTCCGCGACGAGCTGGTGGAGACGTTGGGAGGCCAGACGGCCCCGCTGCGGTTCGCCTCGCAGCCCCCCACGGTGATCTTGCTGGCCGGGTTGCAGGGCTCGGGCAAGACGACCACCGCGGGCAAGCTGGCCCGGTGGTTGTTCCGGCATGGACACCGGCCCCTGCTGGTCTCGGTGGACGTCTACCGGCCGGCGGCCCGCGAGCAGTTGCGAGTGATCGGGGAGGCCGTGGAGCTGCCGGTGTTCGATGGCCCGGCTGAGGAGGCGTCGCCGCTGGAGTTGGCGCGTCTGGCCCGCCGGGAGGCCGTCCACAGCGGCCGCGACGTGCTGGTAGTGGACACCGCCGGGCGCCTGCACATTGACGACGAACTGATGCAGGAGGTGCAGCAGCTCAAACAGCAGCTGGAACCCACTGAGGTGCTGTTCATTGCCGACGCCATGACCGGCCAGGACGCGGTCACAAGCGCCGAACAGTTCCACCGCCGGCTGGGCCTGACCGGCGTCATCCTGACCAAAATGGACGGGGACGCCCGTGGCGGCGCTGCTCTTTCCATTCGCGCCGTGACCGGCCAGCCGCTGAAGTTCGTGGGGGTCGGCGAGAAGTATGACGCACTGGAGCTGTTCCAGCCCGAGCGGGTGGCGTCGCGCATCCTGGGCATGGGCGACGTGCTGTCGCTGATTGAGAAGGTTGAGCAGACGCTGGACCAAAAGCAGGCCCTGGAGCTGGAGCGCAAAGTGCGCACGGCCAGCTTCACACTGGAGGACTTCGGCGAGCAGCTCCGCCAGATGCGCAAGCTTGGTCCGCTCGAGCAGGTGCTGTCGCATTTGCCGCAGGTGGGCCCCTTCCGCCAGTTGCAGCAGGTGCAGGTGGACGAAAAGCAATTGGTGCGCCTGGAGGCCATCATCAACTCCATGACCCTCCGGGAGCGTGCCAACCATCAGATCATCAACGGCCGCCGGCGCCGCCGCATCGCACGGGGCAGCGGCACTACGGTACAGGAGGTCAACCGGCTGTTGAAACAGTACGCGGAGGCTCGCAAAATGATGCGGTCGCTCTCCGGCGGTCCGCTTCAAAAACGGCTGGGGAGGTTGAAGTTCCCGGCCTTGCAGTGAAGCGGTGGCCGCCGGGAATGCCGTCCCTTGTGGTCGGCACCGCGAGCAAAGATGCCCGGCTGAGGCCGGGCGCTATCAGTGGCGCCGCCCTTCAGGGCGGCTAATCGAAGCAAGGAGGTGAGCAGGTGCTGAGAATTCGCCTGGCCCGGTTCGGCGCCAAGAAAAGGCCCATTTATCGGGTGGTAGTGATCGAGCGTGAGCGCGCCCGGAACGGGAGATTCGTGGAAGTCGTCGGCCAGTACAACCCGCTGACGGACCCGGCGACGGTCGTGCTCAACGCCGACCGCGTCCGCTACTGGATGGATAAGGGTGCGCAACCCTCCGAACGGGTGCGTTATCTGTTGGAGAAACAGCCCGTGGAGAAACAGCCCGGGCCCGAGGAACAGGTCGCCGAGCTAGGCGCGTGAACTGGGCCCGCGCGGCGGACCCGCTCGACGTGGTGACCATCCGCTTCCAGGCACGGCGAATCGTTTTCGGCCGACCGGCAAGAGCCGGGCTGCAAAGGTTCTTCGCCAGTTCGCATTCCTAAGCCATCCAGGTTTCGGGCGCTCAAAGCAGCGGCCGCGAGTTCCCGGCTGGCCGGGACGGGAAGCGGGAGGCGTTATGAAGGAACTCGTCGAGCAGATGGCGAGGGCCTTGGTGGATCATCCGGACGAGGTGCAGGTGCGGGCGATCGAAGGGGAACGGACGACGGTGCTGGAATTGCGAGTGGCCCCTGGTGATCTGGGCAAGGTGATCGGCCGGCAGGGCCGCACGGCCCGGAGCATGCGCACGATCCTGAACGCTGCCGGGATGAAATTGAAAAAGCGCTTTGCGCTGGAAATCCTGGAGTGAGCCGAGCGTGGCCGAGGCA
>JAKZXP010000067.1:0-3406 GCA_047514915.1 Terriglobia bacterium | reverse complement strand
CTGCTGGCCTACATCGCAAGGGACAGTGATGGCGCGAGGCCCCAGCAGGGAGCCACTCCGCTCCAGGTTGGAGCGGTCTCGACCGCAGATAAGCACTTCCGCCCCCTCGTTCACCAGCGCCTGTGCAATGGCTAACCCGATGCCGCGTGAGCCGCCTGTCACCAGCGCCGCCTTTCCGTCCAGAAAGCCCATCATCGACCTCCGAGTTTTTGTGTAGCTGCAACCGAAGAATACTAGGTCAGTTTATGTCAAGCGAGGCCGTAGAAAGCGAAACTCGATCTCTGGCTGGAAAAATGCCGCCACCGGGGTTCTCAGCTCTTCATGCGTCAGCACCCCGCGCGCGACCCATTCGTCTAGTTGAACACGCTCCAGGATCAGGTCGTCGGGGTCCATGAGCGCGTGTGCCACGGGCAGTTCCACGTGTCGGCCGGAACGTAAGGGCAGGAAGCCTCGCAGCACCTGGGTGACAGCCAGGATCACGCGGGCTCGGTCGCCGAGACCGGGGAAGTGCTGGCGACGTTCCGAGCTCCGGTGCGCAGCGATCTCGCACACGCGGCCGGAGACTTCCGCATGGACGAACAACTCGTCACCGCGGAATCGCCAAGAGAATGGGCGCGCTCGCGCCGCCACGGGAGTCACCGCCCGCATCGCCACCGCCCAGTTGCTTAGGCCCATGCGCAGAAAGTACACCCCAGCGGTCCCGTGCCGCCGCACGTAGACACGATAGTTCACTTGGTGGAACCGGAGGACCGGGAAGGGGAACCTCGCGGGCCGCAACGGGTCGTAGCAAAAGACCAGGGTCGCCACCAGGGCCTGATTACCCTCATGGCCGAACGGTTCCGGTTCGTAGCCGGTGGGCAGCAGCGGCAGAACTCGCCCGGACGGCACCAAGTACGCCAGCACCAGCAGGTTACGCAGCCGAGCGAGAAACTCCATCGGGGGTAGACCTTGGATTTACCGATTCAGGCTAGTGGAGCAACTCATTAGGAATCAAGACATTGACTCACGAGACGTCATGTAAGAAGTTGGAGTTGACATAATATCTATTATCAGACGGCAGGGCTGAGGCTCCCTTAACCCCCGCACCTCCAGCAAGCCCCTGCTTTCAGATTGGTTCCTGGCACTCCTCTCACAGTATCGGCGGAATGGCGTGTAGGCGGGCTGCGGCTGGCGCCTACGGTGTGCGCACGGGCGGGAGCGCGTACGCCGTGCTACCATGCAGGATTGGCAGGTACAATGCCCGGCACCGAACCCAACACCAATGCGGCTAGCGTTGACATTTCCAAGAGCAGTGGCGTCACCATTGTCTGGCGGGATGAGCACCGCAGTGACTTCGAGCTGCAATACCTTCGGGACCACTGCCCCTGCGCCATGTGCGGGAAGGTCGAAAAGGATGTCCCTGCGCCGCAGCCCTCCAACCCGTTGCCCATGTTCAAACCTCGGGTCCGCATTCTGGACGTGGAACCTGTAGGCCGGTATGCCATGCGTTTCTTTTGGAGTGACGGGCATAGCACCGGCATCTATTCCTACGATCACCTGCGCCAGATTTGTCCCTGCGCCGAGTGCAGCCCAGCCAGCCAGCCGTCGACTCCATGACTCTATAGCTGAAGCCGGCAGGCGAAGCGCCTACGGCTATGGCTTGATGCCGACTACCGCGTAATCCTGGTAGCCAAAGTAGGTCTGGTTAAAGCGCCGTGCCTCCTGGTTCCAGCGCTCCACATTGTCGGTGCCCGTCTTTGGTTCCAGTAGTGGCAATTGGGGCAGCTGGGGCGCCACTGGAGAGACGTAGTGCGTACGCAGTTCGCGGAAGCCGGCCTCCCCCATCCAGAACCGCAACTGCGCCGCCGGCACCGGACGCACATGGGTCGGATCCACAAAGAAGCTCTGGCTATAAATGGCCAGGCACTCCGGGTTCTGCGTTTCCAGCAGCAGGGCCCCTCCCGAACGGAGCTTGCGATAAGACAACTCGACCAAGCGCACGTAGGCGGCCGCGGGCAGATGCTCGATAAATTGCGCTGAGAAGATTCCACCAAGCGAACCGTCGGGGGTAGCTTCGAGGAAAGCGAAGGCGTCCCCGCAGGCAACCTCCAGGCCCTGCTCCCGGCAGCGGGCCGCCATGTCCGCATCACGGTCTACGCCCTGCCCCGCAATGCCGTTGTCGAGCAGCAATTTGAGAAACTCGCCCCGGCCGCAGGCCAGGTCCAGCACCGGCTCCCGCCGTTTGAAGAATTCCACGTAGGGGCTCTGGCGCTCGCGGACCTCCTGTTCCGAGCCACGGAAACGCCCTTCGAAATAGGGATAGTCAAAGGCGGGTACGGCAGGGGTCCCAAGGCCGCCGGTGGAAGCACCGGTAGCCGCTTCAACATCGGTGAGGCTGCGCAGCCGCTGACGGACCAGGCGGACTTCCTCACGCACTTCCTCTTCCAACCACCGGGAGGATTCGGCATGAAGTTTCAGGTGCTCGTCGCGATGGCGGGCAAGGTCGTCCCAGATACTCTGCTGGAGAGAATTCAGCGCGTCATTCAGGCGCGTCACGTTAGCCACGATGCGGCCATCCAGCGACCTGTGCTGCGTCCCAACGGTTTCGCGCAGGCGCTCCAATTCGGCCAGTGCCTCGCGCCGGGCACGATCCGCAGCTTCGGCCACCTGGGCCAGCACCAGCAGGTTGCGGTTCTGCTCGGCGAACAACTGCCGTGTTTCCTCCATTGCCTCCAGCACGGCGCGGTTGAATTCGCGCTGCGGATACACAAACCAGCGCAGCGAGCGCGCCACGAGCTGCTTCAACGCCTGCACCAGCTTGTTGTGCAGGCCGGGGGGACGGGGGTTCACCGTACCCACCTGGGAGGCCCAATTCTCGGCCGCTTGGTGCCTCGCTTCCAGCGCCTCCAGCGAGGGCAGGCGAAAGTCCGGCACCTCCGGCACACGCCCTTCCACCCGCTGCTGGACTCGCCCGCGCAGAGCAGACAATGTCTCCACCAAGTTCATCGCACCTTGCTCTTTCACTTCCCTGCCCTTTCTTGTTGCCAAAGAAAGTGGCTTCCCTGTCATTCCGAGCGAAGCGAGGAATCTGCTGTTTGATGCCAAGGACGTGCTGGACAAGCAGATTCCTCGGGCCGACCGTAGCGGCAGGCTTCAGCCTGCCACCGGTCGTGCGATGGCGCCCTAAAGGGCGCCGCTACACCCGCCAATGTGCCGTCGGTCCTCAGAATGACATGCTAGCAGAGGTCTCCGGCCCCTTAGGGGCCCGTGGGCACCCCTGCCGGAATCTTTCTTGCCGAGATACGAGCACGGAGGTTCGCAACTCCGGCGGCCTGCCGCGAGTCGATCACCTGAAACGACAGCACGTCGTCGAGCCAGTCGTGACTGGAGCCATCGGCGGACTGGACGGCCACCGTCAGCGTATACT
>JAKZXP010000066.1:0-3073 GCA_047514915.1 Terriglobia bacterium | reverse complement strand
ACAGTTGAAACGCCTGTTTTTGGCTCTCACCCATTCGGTGTACACCTCCGGAAGGCAATGTTGATGCTGGAACCCGCATCAATACTGACGTTGGAGTCATTCAGAAGGTTGCCGCCGATAGTTCATAAAGGAAATCCGGGGGAAAGGGACCGAGCGCCTCGCGGAGGTAGATATACTGGCACCCACGCGCGGCATGGCCGCAGCCAGCTCGCCGTAGCTCAGCGCGCCGATGACCGTCATCGAAGCCGTGAGTACCCAGGCCAGGATCAGCAGGCTGGGCGACTGAACCTGACGGGCAACGTCGGCTGAGACGATAAAAATCCCGGAGCCGATCATCGAGCCCATCACAACGGTAGTGGGGCTGACCAGGCCCAATCCCTGCACCAGTTCTGCGCCTTGGGCCACTGGAGCTGCCGGCTTCACCGGCGTGACCTCTCTTGGGGTTGGTCTTGCGGCCGGTCTTGTAATTGGTCCAGGAACTGGCGGGCGCGCGTGGCGACGTCGCCGGTGGCCAGCAGGTCGCGGCCTACGGCCACGGCGTCGGCCCCAGCCTCCACCACCTCCCGGGCGTTCTCGAGAGTGATCCCGCCAATGGCTACCAGGGGTTTGCTCACTGCGGCGCGCACTGCGGCCACCGTCTCAAGGCCAACCACCGGGTCGGGCTGGTCTTTGGTGCGGGTAGGAAAGACAGGACCGATAGCCAGGTAATTCACCGGCAGGCGACCGCCCTCGCGCGCCTGCTCCAGGCTATGGGTGGAGAAGCCAATGAGCGGTTCCGGCTCCCGGCGCGAACCCAGCAGGCGCCGGGCTAGTTCCGGAGGAAGATCTTGCTGGCCCAGGTGCACCCCCGAGGCACCGCACAGCAGCGCCACGTCTGCCCGATCGTTGATCAAGAACCCGGCTTCATACCGGCTGGCCAGTTCGGCAAGGGCGCAGCAGTCTTCCCAGCTGCGCCGCGTAAAGGGGGCCTTGTGCCGATATTGCAGGAAGCGCACCCCAGCTCGCAGCAGTTGGTCGGCGACCGTCCGCATGTCCCGCGACTCCAGCAAGCGGGTATCGAGGATGGCGTACAGCCTCGAGTCTGAAAACACTCCCGGCCGTCCCCTTTAGACGGTGGCGACGAGCGCCGCCGGGTTGAACCGCTGGAGGAAGCCGACGTCGAAGCGCCCAGCACGGAAGTCCGGGTCAGCCAGGATTCGCTGGTGGAGCGGGATAGAGGTTTCGATGCCTTCGATCATAAACATCTCCAGGGCCCGGGTCATGCGGCTGATGGCCTCCTGACGGTCGCGGCCGCGGACGACGAGCTTGGCCACTAAAGAGTCGTAGTAGGGAGGGATGACACATTCGGCGTAAGCGGCCGTGTCCACACGGACGCCAGTACCCCCGGGGATGTGGAAAGTGGTGATGCGCCCAGCCGAGGGGGCAAAGGTTTGCGGATGTTCCGCGTTGATGCGGCACTCCAAAGCATGCCCCTGGGGAGGGACGTGGTCGTCGCTCAACGAGCCCTGCAGCAACAGATCCAGGGGCTCTCCGGCAGCAATGAGAATCTGGCTCTTGACCAAGTCAATGTTGGTCACCATCTCGGTGACCGGGTGCTCCACCTGGATGCGGGGGTTCATCTCGATGAAGTAGAGCTGCCCGTCCTCATCCATCAGGAATTCGACAGTCCCGGCGCTGCTGTAACCAAGGTGCGACAGCGCCCGTAGCACCTGCCTGCCTACCTCCCGGCGCTGGGCTTCGCTCAGCCCGGGCGACGGGGATTCCTCCAGCAGCTTCTGGTGGCGTCGCTGGATGGTGCACTCTCGCTCGCCGAGGTGGGCCAGGGACCCAAAGCGGTCGCCCAACACCTGGAACTCGATGTGGCGGGGACGTTCAAGGAATCTCTCTAGATAGAGGTCGCCGCAGCCGAAAGCCAGCTCGGCTTCCCGCTGCGCGGCGGCAAAGGCGTCCGGCAGCTCCGCAGGGACGCGTACGACGCGCATGCCGCGCCCGCCGCCGCCGGCCACTGCTTTGAGCAGGGTCGGGTAGCCAATGGAACCGGCAATCTGGCGAGCTTCGGTCGCGCTCCGCACCACGCTGTCGGAACCCGGCAGGACCGGCACGCCCGCTTGCTGGAACACCTGGCGGGCGCGGACCTTTTCTCCCATGATCCGGATCAGTTCCGACGAGGGCCCAATGAAGGCGATCTTGCTGGTTTCGCAAACCTCAGCGAAATTGGCGTTCTCGGAAAGGAAGCCGTAGCCGGGATGGATGGCATCCACATTGGTAATTTCAGCCGCGCTGATCACACTGGGGATGTTCAGGTAACTATCGGCGGCCGGGGCCGGCCCAATACACACCGCCTGGTCGGCAAAGCGGACGTGCAGCGAATTCCGGTCGGCCTCCGAATACACCGCGACCGTGCTGATGCCCAGCTCCTTACAGGCACAGATGACCCGCAGTGCAATTTCGCTCCGGTTGGCAACCAGTATCTTCTTGAACATCAGCTACTTTTTGCTAGCGGTGGGCCGGATCGCAAACAGAGCCTCTCCATACTCCACCGGCTGGGAGTTTTTCACATAACGCTGGATGACCTGGCCGGCCACATCGCTCTCGATTTCGTTCATCAGCTTCATGGCCTCGACGATGCAGAGCACCTGTCCGACCTCGACCCAGTCGCCCTGGTTGACAAAAGGCGCCGCGCCCGGGGAAGGCGCCTCAAAGAAGGTCCCAACCATCGGCGACTTGAGCTGGTGGAAATCTTCAGCCGGCATTTTGGCAGGGGTTGAGGGGGACTCCGGAAGCGCAGAGGCGACAGCAGGACTGTTGACTGCGGCTGTCGGCTGGTACACCGGTTCGGGCAGCGTCGGCGCGGTGCCTTGCAGGCTCACTTGGGGCAGGCTCACCTGGGGCATCGAGTTCGTCCCGCGCCTAATCCGCAGTCGGATCCCGCCGCGTTCCAGTTCAAACTCGGTGATCCCTTTCTCGGTGATGAGATCAACCAAGTCTTTGATCTCTTTCAGATTCATTCGATTTGCAGGAGCTCCTTCGGGGTAGAGGTCAACACCTCCGCACCCTGGTTGCGCACCACGAC
>JAKZXP010000065.1:0-7194 GCA_047514915.1 Terriglobia bacterium | reverse complement strand
GGGGTGCTGCCGCCAAAATCCTGGGAATCACTCCCGAGGCCCAAATCATCGATATCTGCCACGAAGTCCGCTCCTTCGACGTCCTGGACGGGGCCTTTACGATCGCCCAGGCCTACCGCCACTTCCCCGCCTGGACCGTTCATGTGGTGGTGGTGGATCCCGGCGTGGGCACGCACCGCCGCCCCATCCTGGTCGCCACCGAGAGGCACTATTTCCTGTGCCCGGATAACGGGGTGCTGTCGCTGGTGCTGGCGGGCGAAGAGCACACCGTGCGCCACGTCACCGCTGAGCACTACTTCCTGAACCCCGTCAGCCAGACCTTCCACGGCCGCGACATCTTCGCCCCGATTGCCGCCTGGTTAAGCCGTGGGGTCGAGACGAGCAAGTTCGGAGACTACGTCAGCGACTACGTCCGCTTCCAGCCTCCTAAGCCGAAGGCGCTGAACGAGCGGCTGATTAAAGGAGTAGTGCTGAAGGTGGACAAGTTCGGCAACGTCATCACTAACTTCACGCCCGAAGACCTGCCCATGCTGTTCCAGCAAAGCCCGCCGCCGTTCAAGTTTGTGGCGGGCAAGAGTGAGATTACGAAACTCAACCTCACCTACGCCCAGAGCGCCCCGGGCGACCTGTTTGCCATCGTGGGCAGCACCGGCTACCTGGAGTTGGCTACCAGTCGGGGTGCTGCCGCCAAAATCCTGGGAATCGATAAGGGCGCCGATGTGGGCGTGGTCCTCGGCTAAGGTTTCTTCTCCCGCCTGAGCTTTGAAGTTGAAGTGGAAAAGCTTGCTTTGGGTAGTTCTGTGGGCGATGCCACTGCTCGCCCAGCGGGGCACGGGGGAGCTGCGCCTGACCGTGCGGGACACCACTGGCCTGGGGGTGGAAGCCAGTGGAGAGCTGGTCAGCCAAGCCAACCAAGTTCAGCAAACTTTCCACACCGACCCGGAGGGACGGTATTGGGCCAGGGACTTGCCCTTTGGGGTGTATCTGCTGCGCGTCGAGCGCTCTGGGTTTGCACCGTTCTCGGCGCTGCTGGAAATCCGCTCAGAGCTCCCCCGCGAGTACCAGGTGACGCTCGGGGTTGCCCCGCTGGAAGCCACCGTACGGGTCACCGATTCGGCCACGCTTCTGGACCCGCATCGCACGGGTCCAGTCTTCCGCCTCGGCCCAGAAACCTTGCGTGACCGGCAGGCCTCACAGCCCGCCCGCGCCGTGCCGGAGCTGGTGCAAACGCAGCCGGGATGGTTGCTGGAGGCCAACGGCGTGCTGCACCCGCGGGGCTCGGAGTACAACACGCAGTATGTCATTGACGGGTTCCCCATCACCGACAATCGCTCTCCCGCCTTCGCCCCGGCGCTGGAAGTTGAAGAACTCCGGTCACTGAATGTGTTGACCGCTAACTACCCGGCCGAATATGGACGGAAGCTGGGTGGGGTCATCGAGGTGGTCACCGCCCGTGACACCACTCCGGGCTTTCATGGGACCGCAGTGCTCGAGGCTGGCAGCTTCTCGACCCAAAGCAGCTATGTTTCCGGACAGTACGTGCGCGGGCGGACGGCCGCCGCCTTAGCCGTTCAGGGGGGACACACGGAGCGGTACCTGGATCCTCCGGTGGAAGAAAATTTCACCAACAAAGCATCCAATTCCGGGATCAGTGGCCGCCTCGAACGCGACTGGAGCCAGACGAGCCGACTGCGACTCTCGCTGTACAGAAAACGCACGGGGTTCCTGGTTCCGAACGAACAGTTTCAGCAGCAGGCCGGCCAGCGGCAGGATCGGCGTAACGCCGAAACCCTGGGACATCTCTCCTACCAGCACACCCTCTCACCCCGCCTGCTGGCCGCCTTCCGAGGAATGGCGAGGGATCTTTCTGCAGACTTTTGGTCGAATCCGCTCTCCACCCCCATCCTAGCCGACCAGCAACGAAGCTTGCGGGAAGGTTATGGCAGCGCCAGCCTGTCGGCGCATCTTGGTGCCCACGAGCTGAAAACCGGCGTGGAGGGGATTTGGACTTCTGTGCGCGAGCGGTTTGGGTACGAAATCGTGGACCAGCAATTCTTCGATGCCGGAACCCCGCCCAGCTTCCGTTTTACGGACCGTCGAGCAGGCCGCGAGCAGTCCCTGTTCGTGCAGGACCTGGTCCGCGCCGGGCCCTGGACCTTCAGCGCAGGACTGCGGTGGGACCGCTATCGGTTGCTAGTCCGGGACAGCGCCTTCAGCCCTCGCCTGGGAGTGGCTTGGCACTGGCCTGGCGCCGGGCTGGTCTTCCGCGCCTCCTACGACCGCGCGTTTCAGACTCCCGCCACCGAGAATCTGCTGCTGGCCAGTTCCGGGTCCGCGCAGCGGCTCGCTGCAGGGACGACGGCGCTGCCCGTGCCTCCCTCCCGCGGGAATTTCTACCAAGCCGGCTTTGCCAAGAGCGTCTTCGGCAAGTTGCGGCTGGACGGCAATTATTTCCGAAGAGAGATTCGCAATTTTGCCGACGACGACGTGTTCTTGAATACCGGGGTGAGTTTCCCCATCGCGTTTTCCCGCGCCGAAGTTTACGGCTTTGAGGGCAAACTGGAAGTGCCCCGCTGGGGGCCCGTTTCCGGCTTTCTGAGCTACGCGCACCTTGTCGGAACCGGGTTTCTTCCCCTCACCGGCGGGTTGTTCTTGGAAGAGGACGCCGACGAGCTATTGCGCGCCACCGATCGCTTTCCTATTTCGCAAGACCAGCGCCATACAGCCCAGGCGCGCGTGCGCTATCAGATTGGGCCCAGAATCTGGGTGGCGCTCGGCGCCCGGTACGGCAGCGGGTTGCCCATCGAGCAAGAGGAACCGCTGGAGGAAGAGAAACTGGAGGAGCGTTTTGGGCAGCGAATTCTGAGCCGGGTCAACCTCGCACGCGGCCGCGTTCGCCCCTCGTTTTCCCTGGATACTTCGCTGGGGGTGAACCTTTGGAGTCGTGATGACCTCTCGGTGCGGCTCCAATTCGACTTCTTGAACCTCACCAACCGCTTGAACGTGATCAATTTCGTCGGGCTGTTCTCCGGCACGGCGGTGGCCCCGCCCCGCAGCTTCGCCCTCCGGTTGCGTACGGAGTTCTGAACCGGGCGTAATTCTTTGAGGGCACTTCAATCCAGTGCTGGCCGCACAGATCTAGGACGACAATAACTGCTGGGAGGCTCGGGAGCTAGGGGGAGTGGTGTAGCGAGTCAACTGGCGCTCTTGTTCTCAACTGCCATCCGACTTTGGGCACCGCAGAAAAGGCGGAGGGCCTGTCGATCCAGCGAGCACATCTTGATGAATTCGAAGCCCAACCACCGGCCTGGTTCGGCGGAACGGACAATCACGGTGGCTCGGAAAAACCAGTCTTGAAACTGCACGCCGACCTTGCCGACACTCCCGACCGAAACCGATTCCTTGGTCCGAAGGGACAGGCCTCTTAGGCTAATCTTCTTGAGTTCTCCAGGGATCCGACGATTGCCGGTAATGAAGCCGGCGCAACTCCTATACGGCGCCGTGAAGCGCGGAAAGTAGCGGAGGCGTTTTCCTTCCTGGATTTCAGTCGGCATATCTATCCCTCTCTAACTCATCATGGGTCCTTGGCTAGGACCCGGCAACAGCACTATTCAGACGATTCCCGAATCGGTCGTACATCAGCGAGAAGGAAACCGAACTCCCCACGGACCTTCCGCCTCGCGGAGTTCCGAAGACGCATCGCAACGCGGGTGCTTCGTAGTGCACCCAAGCTTAAGCTTTCAGGAGTCATGCGGGCTATTTTAGTCGTCATCGTCAATGACCAAGACCTTGCTTCGCTTCGCGCCGCTCATGGCTTCAGTTAATCGTTTTCAAATACGCCTCGATAACATTCCAGCACCATGGACTTGCTCTTGGGACTCACCGGCAGAATCCTCAGAAACTCCCGCAGGCTCCTGCGGCTCCTCTGTGCCGCAACCACTGCGCAAAACAGCGCTGCCATCGCCTGAGTTTTTGTCCCGTTCATAACGTAGTCTAGTTAAGCGCAACGGCACCAGGCAGCCAATAGGCGAACAGGTTCATTTGGAGGGGTACCTTTGGACTAGCGGGAGAGCGCCCAACCGGTGGGAATCAGGGCAAGCTGTCCCGACGGTTGGGCCGAGGAGGTCGGCAGGATACTGGCGTTACCTGCTGCGCGGAGGGCAAGAAACAAGCAGGACCTTCCCGCGTTAGGTTGATCTCAGCTCAGGTCTGCATATTTTAGAAGGGGATATCGTCGTCGGTGATCTCGGGCGAGATTCCTTCGTCGGAGGAGGGGGCCACAGGCGCGGCGGCGGGAGGGGGCTGGCTGGCCTGTGCGCGCTGCCCTGAGCTTTCTTCACCGCCCCGCCCACTCGCCAGGACGACATCGTTCGCGACAATGTCTGTGGCGTAATGTTTGCTTCCATCGCGCCCTTCCCAGGTACGGGACTGGATGCGCCCTTCCAGGTACACCTTTTGGCCCTTGGTCAGATACTGGGTCAGGCTCTCCGCCATCTTGCCCCAGAGCACGATGTTGTGCCACTCCGTCTGTTCCTGCCATTCGCCGGCTTTGTCTTTGAAGCGACGATTGGTGGCCAGGGTAAACTTGGAGACCGCCTGGCCGGACGGTAGGTAGTTCAACTCCGCGTCTTTTCCTAGATTCCCCAGCAGAATGACTTTGTTTACGCTTCGTGCCATAGGGCGGCTTCTCAGCGGCGGCGGAGGCGCTGGCGGGCCAGCTTGGCCTCTTCGCTGCGCGGGAAACGGCGGATCAACTCGCGAAGCTCGCGGACCCCGGATGTGCGCCGCTTCAGTTCCAGGAGGGCGAAGCCTTTCTTGAGATGGGCGCCGGCGGTCTTGTTACCGTTCGGGTAGCGTTCCAGCACCAGGTCGTACGCTTCGATCGCCTCGCGTGGCTTACCCTGACGATAGAGCACTTCGCCGACATAGAACTGGGCATTCCCGGCCAGCTCCGTCTCCGGGTAGTAGCGAAGGTAGTCCTGGAACTGCTGCAACGCCAGTTCCAGTTTCCCGCCTTGCAGGTCCCGCAGTCCATTTTGGTAGAGCTCCTCGGGCGACTGTGGGGGTGCGCCCGCCCCCGAGCCTGGCGTCGACGGCGCTCGCAGCGTCTCCACCGACTCTCGCACCTGCGCCACCTGGTTAGACAGCTTGGACAGCCGCGCCTTCACATCTTCCAGGGAGTCTTGCAGTCCCTGGACGTTGCCGGCGACCGAATCCACTTTGGCGCCCTGGGCGGCCACGCTGCCCTGGATCGAACGTTGCACCTGCTCGGTCACCACGTTGAGCTTGTTGATCGCGTCGGTGGTCTGCTCCATGAGCTGGCGCATCATCCCCATGCGCTCGTCCAGCGTGCTGCGCATGTCGCGCATGTCCGACTCCAGCCGGGCCACTGCCGCCTCGATCCGGATAATCTCCTTGGCGACAGGGTAGGCCGGGGTGGGCAGGAGTGCCACCACGAGCACCGCCATCAAGATGGCTCGTAACACTCTCATGGTTCCCTCTCCTTAAGACTGCGGCTGGCAGGCGCCAGATTTCATCTGACCGGCGCCTGCCAGCCGTTTGTGTTCTGCTTGCGCCCTGCCCTCGGCCTCAGCGGGCCAGGACAAAGTGCGAGCGGCGATTGCGCTGCCAGCAGCCCTCATTCGACTCGGTGCACTGCGGCCGCTCCTTGCCGTAGCTGATCGTGCGGATGCGGTTCCCGCTGATGCCCAGCGAGAGCAGGTAGTCCCGGGTGCTATTGGCGCGCCGATCGCCCAGGCCCAGGTTGTACTCGGCTGAGCCACGCTCATCGCAATGGCCCTCAACCACGATGTTCGCCTTCGGGTGCGCACGCAACCAATCGGCGTTGGCTTGCAGCACCGTCACTGCATCGGAGCGAACGTCGTACATGTCATAATCGAAGTAGACGTCATGTACCTTGGCCGCGAACGAGGCGGCGATATCCTCCTCGACCGGTGGTTTGGGTGCAGGCGGCGGCGGCTTGGCGGTCACGGTGACCCGCACGCTGGCCTGGGCCTTTCCGCCAGGCCCCTCGACGCTCAGGGTATAGGTCAGCGACTCCAGCGGCGAGACGGTCATCGTGCCTTTGGGAGGCACCATGCCTAGGGCCGGTTCTAACGTCAGCGTTTTGGCATCGGTGGAACTCCACTCCAGCGTGCTGGACTGCCCGCGCTCAATGCTGGTGGGCGTCGCCGTCAAACTCACCGTCGGGGCCGGAGCCGCCTTAGGCGGTGGAGGTGGCGGGGGTGGCGGCGGTTCTTTCTTCTTGCAGGCACCCAAGAACAGAACCAGCAACAGAATCATGCCCAGAGCCGGGGCGTATTTGCGTTTCATTCTTTTTCTCTCCTCCTTGCGATTTGGACCGGCGGACTGGAAGCCATCTCATGAACCTTGAATCCCTGGAACCCCGCCTGGTCGCAGACCCTTTTGAGATCGGCTTCCAGCCTGGCTCCGCTGAAACTTGTTTGCCAGGCGAACTGTTGGCCGCAAACCTGCCCGGCCGGGTTCTCTCCTAGCAGCTTGCCGCGCGCAACGGGGTCAGCAACTCCGGTGGTGCCGAAGCAAGCCCCCGCCCAACACGGAAAGGATTCCCCAAGAGCCCTTATGAAACCATTGTGCCAGCACGGCCCTAGCGTACGCTCCAAACAGGGGCCGTGTTCTTGCCATCCTGCGTCAAAGCCCGGATCCTGGTGCCGTCCGCCAACATGGTAAAAATCTGCTTGCCCCCGTTGCGGCTCGACTCAAAAACAATATGCCGGCCGTCGGGAGAGAACCACGGGTGCTCGTTGCGCCCGGCGCCGTGGGTCAACTGTACCACTTCGCGACTGACCACATCCATCAGGAAAATATTGTAATTTCCGGGGGCATAGCCACGCGTCCAGGAAAAGACTAGCATCTGGCCGTTGGGCGCCCAGGCCGGAGTCACCGCGTCGCCTTTGCCGGCGGTCAGACGCCGTACGTTGGACCCGTCGGCGTCCATCAGGTAGATCTGCGGCACCCCGCCCCGGCCGCTGACGAAGGCGATTTGCGTTCCTGTCTTCGGGTTCCACGCCGGGGAAATATCCACTCCCCGCGAGTAGGTGAGGCGACGAGGGCTCGTTCCGTCGTCATTGGCCACATAGATCTCCGGGTTTCCGCTCAGCGAGGATGACAGGGCTATCTGACGGCCGTCGGGGGACCAGGCAGGGGTAGTGT
>JAKZXP010000064.1:0-5179 GCA_047514915.1 Terriglobia bacterium | reverse complement strand
GGCCTGGAGTTCCCCGTGGTCTTCCTGGTGGGTCTGGAGGAGGGACTGTTTCCCCACAGCCGCTCCCTGCAGGGCCCGGCTGGCGTAGAAGAGGAGCGGCGGCTCTGCTATGTGGGAATGACGCGGGCTCAGCAGCGGCTGATCCTGACCCGCGCCGAGTTCCGTCGCCAATACGGCGCCGCGCTCCAGGATCAAACCGAACCTTCCCGGTTTCTGGAAGAGATCCCACGCGAACTGCTGGAGAACCTGGGCAGGCCGCGGCGGCGAAAGGTGACAGCAACCTACAGCGGTGCCGCTTACAATTCGGTACAGGACGTCGCAAGGTTCCTTGAGGCCCGCGGGATCCGCGCCCAATCAAGCTCAAAGGGGCTGCCGGTCGAACCAACACGGGGCGACTCGGCGATTCGGCTGGGCCAGCGGGTCCGCCATTCCAAGTTCGGCGTAGGCACCGTGGTGCAGCGCGAGGGCGATGGCGCAGACGCGAAGGTGACCGTCTCGTTCCCGGGCTACGGGTTGAGGAAACTGATGCAGAAGTACGCCGGCCTGGAGAAGGCCTAAGGGAGTAACTGGTAGCTGGTGGTTCGTAGAGACTACAAGCTACAATCGATAAGCTTATGGATACAAAACAACTCTCACGCGAAGAGCGCAAGAAAGCCAAGCGCGCAGGGCGCAAGACGCGCAAGATCAAGTCTCCCAAACCGAAATCTTCTGCCGACCGCGGCTCCCGGAAGCGGAAGCTGAGGAAGAGAGGCCCGGGTCTGGCGCGGAGGCGTTAGCGAGGATTGGCTTCGCAACTGCTTCGCACCAAATCCGTTCAGCGCCGCTGCGTGAACCACGGGGCGCACGGGGAAGACGGCATCTAACTGCCTGGTGTTCCCCGTGGTTCATTCTACTTGCGTACGCCGAAGTCCCAGAGGAGGAGGTTCAGGTCGTTGCCGAGGAATTCCACTACGGCGTATTCGCCGGAGCGGAGGGGTTCTTGCGGAACGAGCCGGAAGACGTTGAGGGTTACGGTCTCCACCGTCAGGGGAATAGAGTCGCCCGCGTGGGTCGCTTTACCGCTGAAGACCCGCAACAGGATCGCTTCCACCCGGCGCTTGTCGCCCTTGGGCTTCAGGCGCAGCAGCGCGTAGCGGGAGTCGTCGCGCGTCCGTCCGTTGGCAAACAGCGCCTCAGGCGACTTCTCCAGCTGCAGCGTCGCACGGGCACCAGGGATCTCGACAAGGGTGCGATGTTTCAGTAGCGGAACAGGCAGCAGGATGTTGGTCAACACCCGCCCCTTGTCGGTGCGCACCGACGCCTGGTGCTGTGGCAGCTCCCGCACCTTCCCGTTCTCCACGACGAACAGGCCGTCTTTGTCAGGAAGATGCAGACCGGGCGCGATCTCGAAACCCGGTTCGTCAGCCGCCGGTGAGCGGTCCGGCGTAGCGGCTTCTTTGGCCTTCTGGAGAACCTCCGCCTGTTCCTTCCGGTTTCGTTCTTCGGTAGCTTTCCAATCCACCAGCGAAGCCGGCACCTCTTCCCATTGATTGCGCTCCAGGCTGAAGTAGCGGACGCGGTCACCCTGCAGCTGGTAGCTGCGCACCAGTTGGTAGCTGCCATCTTTCAGCACCAGCTTCTGACCGGCAGCCAGAACGAGGAGGCTCAACGCCAGGGCCAGCACAAGGCTTCGGAGCACGGGCATACTCAAGTGAAAGACGGGGCGAGGCGTCGGCTGGTTCCGATATGATGGCATCGCCTTGACGGATCTCGAAAAGTTCATCGTCTCACTGCCGAAAGCTGAAGTCCACCTGCACCTGGAGGGCTCGGTGGACCTGGAAACATTGCGGGAGCTGGCCGCGCGGCACAGCCTCCCGCTGCCGCCGGTTGAGCTCTATAAGTTCAGGGACTTCCCAAGTTTCTTGGCGGCATTCAAGACGGTCTGCCAGTACTTGCGCAGCCCCGAAGACTACGATCTCATCACCTTTCGGCTGGTGCGGCGCCTGCAGGCTGCGGGAGTAAGCTCCACGGAAATCTATCTGGCCGCTGGTGTGCTGCTGTGGCAGAACAGGCCGCTCGAAGAGCTATTCGAAGGGGCGCGAGCCGGCTGGCACCGGGGCCAGCAGGCGGGCGAAGTCGAGGTGCGGTGGATTTTCGACGCGACCCGCCAGTTCGGCCCGGAGGCGGCCATGCAGATGGCCCGCCGGGCAGTGCAGCTGCGCGACCGCGGCGTGGTCGCCATCGGCATCGGCGGCGACGAGATTCAGGCCCCACCCGAGCTGTTCCGCGAAGTCTACGATTACGCCCGGAGCGAAGGACTGCGGCTGACTGCACATGCCGGCGAAACCGCGGGCCCGGAATCTGTCTGGGGAGCTTTGCGCGCCCTGGGAGCCGAGCGCATCGGCCACGGCCTGAGCGCCATCCGCGACCCCCAATTGGTGGGCTACCTGGCCGAGAAGCAAGTCCCCGTAGACGTGTGCCTGTCCAGCAACCTGCGCACCGGCGTCCTGGAGAGCCTCCCACAGCACCCGCTGCGCCGCTTCTTCGACGCAGGAATGTTAGTTTCGCTGTCCACCGACGATCCGACGATGTTTGAGACCAACCTGGTGCGCGAATACACGCTCGCCCATGACGCGCTCGGCTTCAGCCGCGACGAACTGCGTCGCCTGGCGGAGAACTCATTTCGGGCGGCTTTTACGCCATAGTATACTTTTGCCCCGCATCTCGGGCTCATTTGTCGGGCTAAACCAGGACCGGCTGAAAGCTATCCATGCAACATCCCGACCTGCCTGTGGGTGAGGTTTTGCGGCGGGCGGCACGTGATCATCCCGACCGGCTGGCGCTGGTGGCCCACTCGCCTTTTGGCGCCCCGAAAACGAATCCCCGTTGGACATTTCGCGAACTCGACCAATGGGCCGACGTCTACGCCCGCGGTGCGATGGCCGCCGGACTGGAGAAGGGCGACCGTGCCGCAGTCTGGGTCACCAACATCGCCGAGTGGGTGCTGCTGGAGTTTGCCCTGGCCCGCGCCGGCGTAGTGCTGGTCACGGTGAACACCGCGTTTAAGGAGGCCGAAGTGGAGTATTTGCTGCGGCAATCGGAATCGAGCGCGTTGTTCTTCGGCCCAGGTTTCCGCGACGTGAGCTACCCGCAGGTTCTGGCATCCCTGTCCCCGCTACCCCAGTTGCGCCAGAAATATTTTCTTGGTCCTGCTGCACCCAACGGGGCTCTGTCATTTCGCCATCTGGAGCAGCTCGCCGGGCGCGTGTCCGCTGCCGAACTTCGCCGGCGCGAGCAGTCGCTCGAGCTCGACGATTTGATCAACATGCAGTACACCTCCGGAACGACCGGCTTCCCGAAGGGCGTGATGCTTACGCATCGCAACACAGTGAACAATGGCCACTGGGTCGGCGTCGCGCTCGGGCTCACCCCGGACGACCGCGGCTGCGTCCCCGTGCCCTTGTTCCACTGCTTCGGTTGCGTGATCGGCGTTCTGGGCGGATACACGCATGCGGCCGGCCTAGCCCTGGTGGAAAAGTTTGATCCCGTTCGAGTGCTGCAGACGATCCACCGCGAGCGCTGCACGGCCTTGCTGGGCGTGCCGAGCATGTTTCTGGCGGAGATGGACCACCCGGATTTTTCCCAGTTTGATTTGACCTGCCTCCGCACCGGGGTGATGGCCGGCTCGGTCTGCCCGGCGACCGTGGTGCGCCGGGTGATGGAACAGATGCATATCCCCGAGCTAACAATCGCCTACGGTCTCACCGAAGCCTCGCCCGTCATCACCCAGACCCGGCCGCAGGATCCGCTGGGAAAGCGGCTCGTTACGGTCGGCCGCGCGCTGCCGCATGTCGAGGCTAAAATTGTCAATCCGGCCACGATGGAGGAGCTTCCTTCCGGCCGGCAAGGGGAGTTGGTTGCCCGGGGCTACCTGGTGATGAAGGGCTACTACAACAATCCGAAGGCCACCGAGGAGGCGATTACGCACGATGGCTGGTTGCACAGTGGCGACCTGGCCACCCGGGACGCGGAGGGTTATTTCACCATTACCGGGCGCCTGAAGGAGATAATTATCCGCGGCGGCGAGAACATCTACCCGAAGGAAATCGAGGAGCTATTGCGCACGCATCCGAAGGTCAGCGACGTGGCCGTATTCGGCGTGCCGAACGACCGGCTCGGCGAGGAGGTGGCGGCGGCCGTGCGCCTGAAGGTTGGTGCGGCGGATGCCGAGGAAATTCGCGATTTTGTCCGCGCCCGCATTGCTGCTTTCAAGGTCCCCCGCTACATCCATTTCGTGGAGGGCTTTCCTCAGACCGCCAGCGGCAAGGTCCAGAAATTCCGTCTGCGGGAGATGTTCAGCTCCGCAGCCCAAACCCGCGGCTAGCATCAGGACATGGCGCAGGAACGATCCGGACAGGTACAGGGGAACTTGGCGCAGCGGCTGCGGCGGGCAGCTCTGTTTGTCCTGTTTTCCCTGGTCCTGTTGATCCCCAAGGGCCTGGCCCTGCGCCGGCGCCACCGCTGGTGGAACCTCCTCCGTTTTGTTGTGGCCCTGATCGGGACATTCCTGCTTGCGGACCAGGGAGCATCCACGAGCCAGCTCCTGCTGGGGCTATCGCTGCTGTTGCTGGCCCTATTCGTGCGCCCGGCGCGCGGAAAAAGATCCGTGGACGAGCAGGCGCGCGAGCTGGGAACCTTGGTGGTGCTCAATGGTGGGAGATTCAGCCGGACTGGCAAGCCGCCGCGCCCGGTGCGGCTGTTCCTGGCCCCGGAGGCCTTACATGTGCTCGACCTGGAGCACCAGCCCCTTCTCGAAATCCCCCTTGGCTCGGTTTCCTCAGTTCGGGCGGAACCGGCCACGCCGGGCTGGCGGTTGGTCATCTGCTTCGGGGAATCCCGCGTGGAATTCCACTATGATGGTTTCTTCGCCGAACACCTGGCCCGGACTGCAG
The DNA here is from genome assembly GCA_047514915.1 of Terriglobia bacterium. Classification (GTDB taxonomy): domain Bacteria; phylum Acidobacteriota; class Terriglobia; order JAJPHL01; family JAPKYU01; genus CBDBKE01. The sequence continues at coordinate 248 of JAKZXP010000064.1, read as the reverse complement.
AAACGAACCTGCGCAGCCAGCTCCACCGCGAGCTGCCAATTGTGAGATAGGTTGTGCGGTAGGTTGTGAGGCCGGTTGTGAGGCCTGTTGTGAGGTAAGATAAGGCCCATCATTTTTGGAGTAGGTCTGGAGGAGGTCTGGAGGAGGAGACAATGGCTAAAGGAAAACCAACGGTTGCCCAGGCGCAACTGCAACTGCAACTGTACGATTTGCGGCGGGAAGCCAGGATTCGCCAAGCCCGGGCTTGG
>JAKZXP010000063.1:0-2562 GCA_047514915.1 Terriglobia bacterium | reverse complement strand
GGTCGATTGGCTTCAGCGGCGGGCCGTCACCCGAGCCTGGCTGCGCCGCCTGGCCGAAGGCTGCGTCTCCAGCCGAAGCGGGGAAGCTCGCGGGCGCCCGCTGCTGGCCGCGGCGGTCCGGGACCCCCGCGTGAAGCACCGCCCGGCGCGGGCCTGGGCTGGCCGCCTGCTGAAGGATGATGAGAATTCCGACCGGCCGTGGATAGAATTTCTAGTGAGGTACGCATCCCTGGACGCCACCATTGAATCTCGGGACGCCGCCATTGAATCTCGGATTGCGGAATTTCGGACTCCGGCTTTCACCGAATGGCGAACCCGGCCCTCCGAAACCCGCGAGGGGTAAACGAGCAATTATGGGAAGCATGGAAGATGCCTTTCGCAAAGTGGGGGTGACACCAGCTCCGCCTGAGCCGCCACCGGAAAAAGCCTGCGCTCGCTGCGGCAAGACGTTCCGCTCGGCGCGGCCACAACACAAGCTCTGCGCCGAATGCATTGCCGCGGTGCGCACCGAGCGCACCGCCGAAGCAGCGACCAAAGCAGGGGAGGTCGGCGAGAAGCCAGGCTCCGCAAAACCGGTCGGCGAGAAACCGGCCGAGACCGCAGCCGCTGCTCCGGAGACGGTCGAGCGCCGCGCAGTGCCCGAGCGAGCGCGCCCGCCCCGCCGCGACCGGCCGACCGGGACCCGGGGCCGCGAACGTGGGTCCGGTCGCGGAATTGCTCCGGCGATCGTTCACGGCCTGCCGGCCGGCTACCTGGAAGGTGGCTACTTCACGCCGGCGGGCTCGCTGCGTTCTGAATTGATCACTCACTGGGCCGAGCGGATTGCCCAGGGGGTCGCCTGGCCTCCGACGGACTCTACGGCGCACCAATTGCGCGCCTTCCACAACCACGTCAAACGCGCGGTTGCCTCTTGCAAGTTCGGCGGTCAGCCGATCGAGCTGGTGTTGAACGAGATTCAGACGTTGAAGCCGTTCGCCGCTGAGCGCGCGGCGCGCCGCAAGATCCCTGAGTTGTTCCGCCAGTTCCTGGAGGCCAACGTGGACCGAGTCACCGACGAAAAGACGCTGCTCGCCTTCGCCCAGCACTTCCAGGCCGTAGTGGCCTACGCCGGGGGCCTGCTGCATCAGAGAAAGGAGCGCCGATGAAGAAACTGGTTGGCTGCTTGCGCCTTCGCGGGCTGATCCGCGTCCCCAATGGAGGGTTGCGCATCGGGGGTCGTCCCGCCTCGCTGGAAGAGGGAGGTTTGGCTGACTTCACTATTATCCGCAATCCCATTAACGGCGAGCCCTACATTCCCGGCTCCACGCTCAAAGGCCGACTGCGCGCCATGCTGGAGAAGGTGGAAGGCAAGGGTCGCAACGGCGACCCCTGCAATTGCGGACAGAAGGAGTGCCTGGTGTGCATTCTCTTCGGCGCCCACAGGCGGCCTCAGGCCGAAACCTCTCCCACTCGCATCCTGGTGCGCGACGCACCGCTGACGGCCGAGTCCGGCCGCAAACTGCACGAGCTGGAGGCTGCCGGCCGCTCGCTCGTCGAAGAAAAGGCGGAGAACCTGGTGGATCGTGACCGAGGGACCGCCGATCATCCCCGCTGGCAGGAGCGTGTTTGGGACGCGGAGTTCCAGATGGAAATCCTGATTCACGTCTACGACGGCGATGAGCCGGTCAAGATGCTGGAGTTTGTCCGCAAAGGGTTGGGGCTGATTCAAGAGATTGGAGCGCTGGGCGCCGGCGCCAGCCGGGGCTCCGGGCAAGTGCGCTTTGAAAACATCAGCGTGGACCCAATGACGCTGGAGAGCGTCACGGTATGAACTCAGTTCGGCAGGCGTAAGACCACCGGCGCAACTGGCGGGGTGGCCACGTTGACTCGCCTTCGGGCGGGGCGTAGCATGGCACCAAAGGGAGGCTCCCCGCCCATGGTCGGCCAGACGCTCGGGCACTACCTCATCCTGGAGAAGCTGCGTGGTGGGAGAGGTGTGGCGGGATGAAGCCCGAACGTTGGCAAAAGCCGGAACGTTGGCAAAAGATCGAGCAGATCCATCACTCCGCTCTGGAGCGAGAGCCGGTCCAGCGAGCTACATTCCTAAACGAAGCCTGTGGTGGGGACGATTCCCTGCGGCAGGAAGTCGAGTCGCTGCTGGCGCAGGAGGGGGCGACGGGAAGCTTCCTGGAAGCGCCGGCTCTGGAAGTGGCAGCCCGAGGATTGGCCCAAGAGCAAGCCGGGTCAGAGGGAGATGGGGAAGGCATGGTCGGCAAGACCATTTCCCGCTACCGGGTCTTGTCGAAGCTGGGTGCCGGCGGGATGGGCGAGGTCTATCGGGCCCACGACGAACGACTCCAGCGCGATGTGGCCCTGAAAGTATTGCCCGCCCACATCCTGGCCGATGAGACGGCTCGCAAGCGCTTCCGCAAAGAAGCCCTGGCGCTCTCCAAGCTGAACCACCCCAACATCGCCACCGTGCACGACTTCGACACCCAGGACGGGGTGGACTTTCTGGTGATGGAGTATGTGGCCGGGACCACGCTGGCGAAGCGGATAACGGACGGCGCCTTACCGGAGAAG
>JAKZXP010000062.1:0-5130 GCA_047514915.1 Terriglobia bacterium | reverse complement strand
GCGTTACGCGGTACCGGGATTTCTCCCGGGCGCCTGCGCAGTCGGGAAGACTGCTCAGACTCGGATCTTCCTCATCTCTTCCGCATAGTACTTGCGGTAGAGGATGTCCCACTCCTGGCTGCCTTCCGGAATCGCGCGTTTCTGGGAAAGGATTTTCTGGCGGGCGCTGCGGTCCATCTTCTCTTCCGCGCGGAACAACCCAGTAAACAGGCGAACGATTTCCAGCCGCACGTCGTTCTTCTCACCCAGCAGTTCCACCTCTTTGCGAAGATTAGCCAGCGTGTTGACCAACACGTGGGAGAGTTTGGTGATCTTGTCGTGGGAAATCCGGGTGCTCTCGTCGCTGTCGCGGACCGCGGCAGCCACCACGCCGCGCTCTTTCATCAGTTGCCGCTTCACCCGTTTGAAGCTCTCGCCGTAGGAGGCGCCGGTGGAGCGCATCTCGCTGGCGTAGCGCTCCAGAAGCGCGCGCACTTCGTCGTTGAGCCGGTCCTCGGCGCTGAGTTCATTGGTGACCGCCTCGCGAACCTTCTGGCTGACGATTTCGGAAGAGCCCAGCTTGAGGTGGCTTTTAGCCAGTCGGGCGATCAACTCGCGGCAGACATACGCAATATAGTCGCGAGTGTAAAGCATAGCTCATAAAACATTCTAGCACAAAACCGGCGGCGAATACCGAAGCCTGGAAGCTGGCCGTAGTGTTGCGGAAGCCAGCGCGGCGCCGGCAGGAAAGAGGAGTAGCCCCGCGGGACATCGGGCGGGACATCGGGCGGAACATCGGCGGCAGAGACGCAGAATCGGTGGCCCAGCGGTTCCGGAAACCGCGAGTTGCCTCTGGCCGGAGACCGCGAGTTGCCTCTGGAATGCTGGGCCTCGTTTTCGGACAGCGAAGTGACCGCCGCCGCTCACTTAGGCGCTCACTTAGGCAAAGACGGTGGCATGATCGCGTAGTCCACGTCCAGCGCCCGCACGAAAGCCAGCAGATCTGCCCTCTCCTCCTTGGTCAGCTTCACCGGCTCGAGGTTGGTGCGGTCCAGGTACTTGTTCTTCTTGCCGCCGCCAAGCATCAAGTCCACTGCCTTTTCCAGGGTGGCCACGCTACCGTCGTGGAAATACGGAGCCGACTTGCTAACGTCCAGCAGTGTAGGCGTCTTGAAGGCACCAGTGTCTTTTTCTTCCTCGGTCACCTTGAAGCGGCCCACGTCCGGCTTCCGCTTCCCCATCCCGATTCCGGTATTGTGGTATTGCAGATCGGTCAGCAGCAGGCCGTCGTGGCAGTTAGAGCACTGGGCTTTCTCGCTGAAAAGCTGCCACCCGCGGCTGGCCTCCTCGCTGAAGGCGGATTCGTCGCCGGCGCGGAACCGGATCCAGGCGGACTTGTCACTGACGATGGTGCGCTCGAAGGCGGCGATGGCCTTGACCACATTAACCGGAGTGGCTGGCTCGTCGAACACCTTCATGAACTGTTCCTTGTACTCCGGGATTTCGTTCAACTTCGCAGAGATGTCCTCGACGCTGGGACGCTCGTCCTTGCCCGAGGCGCCCATGTTACCGCCTCGCCAGGCAGCCATCGCCTGGGCCTCCAGCGACTTGCTGCGGCCGTCCCAGTAGAACTCGGAGTGGTAGCCGATGTTCCACAGGGTCGGGCTGGCTCGCGACAACTTTTTCTCGTAGGCGCCGATGGCGGTGGGCTTCCCGTCGGTCAGGCCGTGCTCCTTCAGGTGGCAGGAATAGCAGGCCCGGGAGCCGTCGCCGCTCAGTCGCTGGTCGTAAAAGAGTTGCTTGCCCAGCGCCACCTTAGCCGGGGTCATGCGATTGTCGGTGGGGACGACCATCTTCGCGTACCCGGCGATTTCCGGCCACTCCACCTTCTCCTCCACCGGACGCGTGGGCGCCTCCGGCGCCGGTTGACAGCCTGTGAGCGCGACCAGCCAGGCAACCGCTGTCAGCAGCGCCAGGATCGAATGGATCAAGCGAGTTGATCTTGCCGGTTTCATAACTCCTCCTTTTCGGCAGCAGCCTCTCTCGCCATGCCCGGTATTCTAACGTCTTCGCGCGCGCAGTAACAACATCTAACGTGCGGCCAGGAAAGGCGCTGCCTCCGGCAACCTGTTGGGCTATAATTGCTCGTCGCAAACTACGCCTGCTGGTTCGAGGTTCGCCGTGCGGTTCTTCTGGAGTCCCCTTCTGCTGGCGTGTTTCTGCTGTGCCATGACAACCCCGCTGGCCGCTGCTGATCGCAAGTTCACCGCGTTGGCCCAGAGCTTCCTGGAAGAGGTGCTGGCGCTGTCTCCCACCTCCGCCACCCAAGTCGGATTCCATCGCTACCAGGACCCGACAACAGGCCGCGAAGTCCAGCTCGATGAATTGCTGGAGGACATGAGCCGCAAGGGACTTGCAAAGCAGCGCACCGTGCTCAAGCGCTACAGGCAGCGATTCCACAAGGAGGTAAAGCGCGAAACGCTGAACGCCGAGGACCAGGCCGATTACGACCTCATTCAGGACCAGATCGCCCTAAGCCTGCTCGAGCTGGAGACGATCCAGAACTACCGCCACAACCCGACCGTCTACGTGGAGCTGGCCGGGACTGCACTGTTCCTGCCCATGGTCCTAGAGTATGCACCCAAGCAGGAGCGCTTCCGGCACATCATCGCCCGCCTGGGCCGCATTCCGGAACTGCTGCGCCAGGGTCGGGAGAACCTGGTGGACACCGACCCAATCTATACCAAGGTCGCCCTGGAAGAGAACGAAGGCAACGTAGGATTGGTCGAGCAAGCGATAGCCTCGCAGGTGCCGGCAGAGCTGAAGGCCCGCTACGACGCCGCAGCCGCCCCGGCCCTGAAGGCGTTTGAGAAGTTCAGCCGCTTTCTTAAGGAGGACCTGGCCCAGCGCTCGACTGGCACCTGGCGCTTGGGCAAGGAAAAATACCGGGCCAAGCTGCGGCTGGCTCTGCAAACCGATCTTTCCCCCGACCAGCTGCTGGCCGGCGCGGAGGCGGAACTGCGCCGCCTCCGCGCCGAGATGTTGCGCGTAGCGCTGCCCCTGCACAAACAGATTTACTCCGGACACCCCGACCACGCGGACCTGAAGGGAAAGGAGCGCGAAAATGCGGTCATCCGCGAGGTGTTGGACAAGGTCGCCGAGGAGCATGCCGCCGCTGACCGGCTCAAGCCCGACATCCTCCGGCAACTGGCCGAGCTACGCGCCTTCGTGCGCCGCAAAGACCTAGTCACGCTTTCCCCGCGCGATAACCTCCAGGTCATTGACACGCCCCAGTTCATGCGCGGCATCTACGCGGTAGCCGGCTTCCAGCCTGCCCCGCCGTTACAGCCGGAATTGGGCGCCTTCTACTGGGTGACGCCCATTCCTTCCGACTGGCCGAAAGAGCGCATCGAATCCAAGCTGCGCGAGTACAACAACTACATGCTGCGACTGATCACGATCCACGAGGCCATCCCTGGACACTACATCCAGTTCGAGCATGCCAATCAGGTCCAGCCCAAGACGCGCCGACTGCTGCGTGCCGTGTTTGGGAATACGCCCTACGTGGAAGGTTGGGCCGTCTACATCACTCGCGTTCTGGTGGAAGAAGGCTACCTTGCCGGGCCGAGCGGGAAGGTCAACCCGAAGCTACAGCTGACCCTTCTAAAAGGAGAACTACGCGCCATCGCCAACGCCATCCTGGACGTGCGTATGCACACGCGAAACATGAGCGACCAAGAGGCGATGGATTTGATGATCGAAGACACCTTCCAGGAGCGCACCGAAGCCGAGCAAAAACTTCGGCGCTCCAAGCTCTCCTCCGCGCAATTGCCCACCTACTTTGTGGGACTCCGGGAATGGCTGCGGCTGCGAGAGGAGATGCGTGCTGCCAAGGGCGATGCCTTTTCCCTGAAGCACTTCCACGATCGGGCGCTGGCCGAAGGGGCGCTCCCGATGCCCACCTTACGGCGTCTACTGCTGTCTGATGACTAGCCCGGCGATCAGCGACCCTCTTCAGGCTGCCGTTGTGCGAGGGGCTGGTGAACATGGCCGCCAGTGCTGCCTTCCGGCCACTGGCCGCTATCGTTGCAACAGACCTCAGCTTGAGCCAGCGAACGACCGCAAAGGAGGTCGGATGCCTTCCAAGAAGCCCTAAGAGCAGATGCTCAGCCTGACGTTAAAAATCGAACAAATACGTGAACTTGGCGATCAAGGCGCGATCCAGGGTGTGGCGGCGGGTTCGGGGGGTTAAGAGAGGGCCGTCGTGAGGGTCAAAGCCAGTGGTATCGAACCGGGTGGTATAGACCACGAAAAGCCCCGTGTTGCTGGTTCGCAGCAACGCGAAACGGATATTGGCCCCAATCTGATTGATTGCACTGTTGTATTGGATAAGAGACTGGATGTAGCTCTTAGGCGTAAAGGAGTAGTTAAATTGAAGGATTGCCAGATGAGTGGTGAAGTCGCCCACCGGCAAGGTAACGTCATTGCGAATGTAGCGTGTGGAAAGTAGGAATTTGTCTGTGGAGCGAATTCCGGTCCTGAGATTGAGCGTCTTGATGTGGCCCGAGTAAAACTCTCCCCAGGAATAGTCAGCTCCGGCAAACAGGCGTGCACTCTCGTCCGACTCGAGGGTGAGAACCCAATTGTTAAACTTGTAAGTCTGCACGGGCAAGATCACCGTGGGAAAAATCTCAAAAGGTTCGAAAATTTGTTCAAGATTTTGATTGTAAGCCAGCCCGACGGAGCTTCCATTCTGGAAGAAAACCCGAAAGTCGTTGTGGCGGAACACGGACTCCGGTTTGCCGTCGAACCGGTAAAATCCCCGCCAGGAATGGTGGGGCCAGAACCGCCGAATCAGGCGGCTGTTCTTGGGGCGGGGGCTGAAAAAAACAGCGTAGGAGGGCTTACGATAGCCCACCCGGCGGACAAATCCTACCTCTGGATTAAAGTCCTCGCCGACCTCCGTGTAGCCCGCTTGCCAGTCTAGCAAGTCTGAATCGTATCTAACCTCCGAACTGGCTGCATGATCACGACCCTGCAGGCCAGGCGTCTGCGTTTTTGCTAGATAATTAAAGAGAGTCAGGTGCTTACCCAGCCCAATGTTGGCGTCCACCCCAAAGGTTCGGTTAAAACCACTAGTGAAAGTTGAAC
>JAKZXP010000061.1:0-7147 GCA_047514915.1 Terriglobia bacterium | reverse complement strand
CGCCTATGACTACCCCGCGCACTTCTTTGAAAAGCGAGTGTGGAACATCGAGCGACGGCTGCCGAACCCGCAGCGCGTCCAGGAGGCGGTCGGCCTGCTGAAGCAGGCTCGCCGCCCGCTGATCATCGCCGGGGGCGGCGTCCAATATGCGGAGGCCTGGGAAGAGCTGCAAGAGTTTTCCCAAGCGCTGGGGATTCCCGTAGTCGAAACCTTCGCTGGCAAGGGCTCAATTCGAGCGGACTCCGATCTGCTTCTGGGCGGATTCGCGGTCACTGGGACCCCAGCGGCATACAAGATCGCATCCCAGGCCGACCTCATCCTCTGCTTCGGCACCCGACTCACCGATTTCAGCACAGGCTCCCATTCGGTCTTCCAGCATCCGGACGTCAAGTTCATTAGCCTGAACGTGTGCGGTCACGATGCCTACAAGCTGGGTGCCCTGCCGATCCTGGCCGACGCCCGCGAAGGCTTGCGCGCCTTGCTGGCGACCGCCCGGGAAGCCGGCATCCAACCCAGCGCTTCGTATGCCGAAGAGGTATTGGCCACCAAGCGCACTTGGCTAAAGCAGGTGAACGAGGAGATCTACCAGCAGGTGCCCGGGGAAGGGATGAGCCAGGGGCAGTTGATCGGCGCGCTCAATGAGTCCGCCCAGGACGGCGACACCGTTATTGCGGCAGCAGGCAGCCCTCCGGGGGACCTGCTTCGGCTCTGGGATACAAGCCGGGGACGGAAGTGCCACCTGGAGTTCGGCAACTCCTGCATGGCGTATGAAATCCCAGCCGCCTTAGGCGTGCGCATGGCCCAGCCGAAGGGGGAGGTCTACGTGTATATTGGCGATGGCACGTACCTGATGAACCCCACCGAGCTGGTAACCGCCGCACAGGAAAACCTGAAGGTCACCGTGGTCCTCTCGGACAATCACGGATTCCAGTGCATTCGTCAGCTCCAGATGGGCACCACTGGTCGGGACTTCGGCAACGAATACCGTGCCCGCGAGAAGAAGACCAATCGGCTCACTGGCGAGTTCGTCCCTCTCGACTTCAAGAAGAACGCGGAAAGCATGGGGGCCCGCGCCTGGCATGTGAAAACGCCGGACGAGGTATGCCAGGCGTTGCGGGAGGCACGGAAGGAAAGCCGCCCCTGCGTGATCGTGGCCGCGACGGAACCCTATCGCTACGTGCCCTGGTCCGGTGTCTGGTGGGATGTGGCCGCGGCGGAGGTGAGCGAGGATCCAGTGACTCAGAAGCTGCGGCAGCAGTACGAGCAGGCGCGAGACCAGTGGCAGCGCTTCTATTACTGATAGGTACTGATAGGTACTGATAGGTACTGACAGGTTCGCGGCGGAACGTCCTGGCGGCGAAACGTGCTGCCTGGCGGGGAAACGTGCTGATGGATAAGCTGGCTGATGGATAGGCTGATGGATAAGAGGTGACAGAGTCGCCGGGCGTCAAGCCGCGCTGGTCTCTGGCCCCTAAGCAATAGCGATCTTGTGTGCGCCCGGGCTTACTGCCCGGAAAGGCGCAGGAAGGAAAGCATATGGGAGAAACTCCGAACCTCTTACAGAAGATCCGGGAAGGGCAGGCCTGCCTGGGGACCTGCGTCAGCTTCACGGACCCGGCTGTCACCGAGACGCTGGCCGACGCGCTGGACTTTATCTGGATCGACACGGAACACGGCGCCCTTTCGCTGGAAAAGGTGCAAGGACACGTCATGGCGACCCGGGGAACCCAGGCGACACCGCTGGTCCGCGTGCCCTGGAATGATCCGGTGCTGATCAAGCCCGTGCTGGACCTCGGGGCCGCCGGCATGATCTTGCCCATGGTCCGCAACGCCGAGGAGACACGCCGGGCCGTCGCCGGGTGCCTTTATCCACCCAAGGGGATTCGCGGCTACGGGCCGCGCCGCCCCACCAACTACGGCCGCGCGGGAGGGCCGGAGTTTTGCCGGCTGGCGAACGAGTCAATGATTGTGCTGGTGCAGGTCGAGCACATCGAGGCGGTCCAGAACATTGACGAAATTCTCGCCGTCCCGGGTCTCAGCGGGGTCGTCCTCGGCCCATACGATTTGTCCGGCTCGATGGGGCGACTGGGCGAGGTGCAGCATCCGGAGGTGATCCAGGCCATGGACACCGTCATCCAGAAGGTCCGAAACACCGGGCGCGTGATGGGAATCGGCACCGGCTGCGATCCCCAGCAGGTCAGCCAGTTGATTGACAAGGGAGTGAACTTTCTGGCCCTGGGAGCCGATTACATGCTGTTGGCGCAGGCGGTTGACCAGCTCACCAGCAAGGTGCGGAAGCATACGCGCGCCGCGGCGACAGCCCGCGCGTAATTTCCGCAAGATTCAGGCCCCTGGTACCGCTTAGGCTGCGCCGGCACTCCCTACCGCGGCCGGGCCCGCGTTTCTAACAGACGCTGGATGTGGGCCTGCCTCCGAGTTCATTGGCGGAGTGTTTGAATTTTCCACATCACAGTGCTAGTGTGGACGCTTCTGCGAGCGACCCCCTAGGCAAGCGAGGAGCAGCATGGAAGCTTTAGGCATGATCGAAACCCGCGGCTTGGTTGGCTCCATCGAGGCAGCGGACGCTATGGTGAAAGCGGCCAACGTGGTGCTGATCGGGCGCGAGTATATCGGGGCAGGCTACGTCACCGTGATGGTCCGGGGCGATGTCGGCGCGGTCAAGGCGGCCACGGATGCGGGGGCGGCGGCGGCCCGCCGGGTGGGAGAATTGGTGAGCGTCCACGTCATCCCGCGACTCCATGCCGAAGTGGAGAAATTCCTTCCCGGTGCGACAGCGCCCAGCGGGGCCAAAAGCAAATAGGCAGGTGCCAGGTGTCAGGTTTCAGGTGTTAGGGAAAAACGATCCTGCACCCGGGCCCGCTTCCGCGGAAAGCTGACACCGGACACCTGAAACCTCGTATCTGCCGTCTGGTATCTGCCGTTATGTTGCGCGACGCGGATCTGGTTTCTGTTCAGGAAGCGCGGGACCTGGCGGAAAAGGCCTACGAGGCTTCGCAGAAGTTCCTCGCTTACTCTCAAGAGCAAGTAGACTCCATCATTGAGGCCATGGCACAGGCGGCTATCGGGGCCGCTGAAGAACTGGCCCGCCTGGCTGTGGAAGAGACCGGCTATGGCAACGTAGCCGACAAGGTGGAGAAGAACCTGTTCTCCTCGCGTGACACCTACCGCGCCATCCGTCCGATGAAGACGGTGGGGATCGTGCGTGAGGATCCAGAGGCACGGATCCTCGAAGTTGCGGTTCCGGTAGGCGTGGTAGCTGCCGTGTTGCCCACTACCAATCCAACTTCCACGGCCATCGACAAAGTTCTGATTGCCCTGAAGGGCCGCAATGCGATCGTGTTGAGCCCGCACCCGAACGCGATTCGTTGCATCTGTCGCACGGCCGATCTGTTGTCCCAGGCGGCGAGGCACGCGGGGGCGCCGGAAAACGTGATCGGCTGCATGCGCATCCCAACGCTGGCCGGCACGCAGGAATTGATGAGGCACCGACGGACTGGCGTGGTCCTCTCAACCGGAGGTGCGGGTGTCGTGAGGGCCGCCTACACCAGCGGCAAGCCCGCCTTTGGTGTCGGCCCGGGCAACGTGCCCGCGTTCATCGAGCGCAGCGCCGACGTTCGCAAAGCGGTGGCCGATATCGTGAGTGGCAAGTGCTTCGACCACGGCACCATCTGCTCCAGCGAGCAGGCGCTGGTGGCCGACGAGTCGCTGCGGGAGCAGGTGCTGGCTGAGCTGCGCGCCCAGGGCGCCTATCTGCTGAACGACAGCGAGATTCGGGAGCTGGCCCGCGTCCTGCTGACGCCGCAATGGACGGTCAACCCGCAGTGCGTGGGCAAGCCGGCCCCTGTGGTCGCGCAGATTGCAGGATTTTCCGTGCCGCCGGAGACGCGCCTGCTGGTGGCTCCGCTCGGCGGTGTCGGCCGAGAGTATCCGTTGTCGGCCGAAAAGCTTTCGCCGGTGCTGGCGCTCTTCTTCGTCAAGGACTTCGAAGAAGGCTGCCGCCTGTGCGAAAGCGTTTTGCGCTTTGGAGGTCTGGGCCATACCGTGGCCATCCACTCGCGAGACGATGGGTTGATACGCCAGTTCGGGCTGCGCATGCCAGCCTTCCGAGTAGTGGTGAACTCGTCGGCTACGCATGGGTCCGTTGGCTACAGCACCAGCCTGTTTCCTTCGATGACGCTGGGCTGCGGAGCCCTGGGAGGGAATACAACCGGGGACAACATCTCGCCGCTGCACCTGATCAACATCAAGCGAATCGCCTACGAGATCCGCCCGGTGAGTCAAACCCGGCCGCATCAGCCGCACCCAGCCGTGCCGGCTCGCGCTGCCGCGCCACCCTCATCGGGGCTGGCGCCGACCCCGGCGACGACAAGCACCATGGTGCCGGATCGGCAGATGATCGCGCGGGTGGTCGAGCGGTTTCTCGCGGCGAAGGGGATTGCTACGCGGGCGCAGCCGGCTTCGACGGGCACAGGCGAAAGCGGATCGGAGCCGCCGCCTTCTTTGCCTCCAGCGTCGCCTCCAGCATCGCCTCCAGTCGCGGCGTCGGTCTCGCCGCCCCTGGCCCCGCAGGAATCGCCCGCCCCGGCTCCTGTAAAGGTGGTAGACTTCGTATGTGAGAGTGACGTGCGCGCGGCTCTGAACCGGAACGAAAAGATTCACGTTGGGCCGCGCACCATCGTGACACCCTCCGCCCGCGACCTGGCCGCGGAAAACGACGTGCTCGTGATGAGCCTGGATGGGTTCCGTCGCCGCAAGGCCTGAGCGCGGTTTGGAGGAGCAGGCCTGCCGACGACTGCCATGCCGCAGACCGAAGTCAACCTAGATCGTCTCCGCTCAGAGATGATGGACTACGTGCGCCAAACGGGGCTTCCCATCTTCTATGGGCTGGGCGACCCCGACGAGGACGACTACACCTTCTGGGACATTCGCGCCTTTCCCGATTGGCGCCAGTTTGTGGACGTGGGTAAAGAGTGCGGCGCGCGCCTGTTGTTGTTCAGTTCGGACACCTTCGCCGATGCTGAGCTGGAGCAGGTTTTTGAGAAGCTCGGCGAGTGCGAGATGAACTCGGAAGACCGGGTCTACTACATGAAGCAGTTTGAGGCGCTGCGGAAACGCGTCGGGCAGACCGCCTGGGTCCGCCTCGCCTTCGAGCACGGTGGCCGCTGGCTTGCCTATGAGCACACAGCATCCTGGTACGAAGACTTCTGTTCCGCCCTCGAGGACGTGGACACCTTGCTCCCCATCGGTGAAGAGGAAGAGGAAGAAGAAGGGGGCGACGCCGGCCGCGGCTTCTTTTCTCGCAACTAGCGGTCTTCGCCAGCTGTAATGCCTGGCCTTGCGCCGGGCTTGGCCTTGGCGGCCACAAAGGTCGGCACTACACAGGATGTCGCTGGCGGCGACGCACGGCCGCGCCAGGCTTTTCCGCTTTGCGCTGGGCGGTGGATCGCCGGGGCGAGCCGCCCACAAAGGGTGGCCCTACAGATCACGAACTCCCTCAGCGGTTGCCTCCAGGTCCACGCGGGCCACCCAGTCGCAATGGATCTTTCGGGCCTGAAACCAGGCCAGGAGTTGCTCGCGACCCGGGGCTTCGAATTCGCCGAACAACCGGCCCCCGGTCATATCGACCAGAAACCTAAGGAAGCGCAGGTCTGTTTTTAAGCGCTGCCTCAGTTGACTTGCAGTGAAGGCGCGTGCTACGTTGACGCGATTTCACCCGCCGCGGCTCACTACGTTGAGGTGGATTTGGCTGAAGTCGTCAAAGTTAGCGCTCAATCTCCCGAGCCGCCGCGTATCGAGTACGCGGCCGAATTGGTGCGTGGCGGTCGGGTGATTTCCGTCCCCACCGAGACCTTCTATGCCCTGTCCACGGACCCCTTCAATCTCTACGCAGTGGAAGAAATTTTCCAGATCAAGGGCCGCCCAAGCAACAAGCCCCTCTTGTTGTTAGTTGCCTCGATCGAGCAGGCCGAGGAGCTTTCCTCGAGTAACCTGCCGGATCGCTTTTATGCCTTGGCGCGTCGTTTTTGGCCTGGACCGCTGACGCTGGTGATCGAGGCGTCGCGCCGGGTACCGCTGAAGATCACCGGCAACACCGGCAAAGTAGCCGTTCGCTTGCCCGATGCCCAGGTCCCGGTTTCCCTGACCCGCCTGATGGACATGCCGCTCACTGGGACCAGCGCCAACCTGGCGGGGACGAAGGAATGCAGCAATGCTCAGGAAGTGCAACATTGCCTGGGTGAGCGACTGCCGCTGATTCTGGATGGCGGCGAGTCAAAGATACAGGTGCCCTCCACCATTGTCGAGGTGAACCGCGAAGGCTGGCGGCTGATCCGCGAGGGTGCCATTCCCAGCGAACAGATCGCCGAGTTTCTTACAGCAGGAAATACCTGAGGCGCGCGCCGTTGGGCTGATCCGCTTTCCCCTCCCCGACCTGCCACTCTCTGCCATCTGCACGAGCTGCGGATTACAATCTTTCGATATGGTTCCCTGGCCTGCAAGGAGCTACGGCGGCGTGGCCCAGAACCGTTCGGGAAGGCGGGTGATCGCCATCGGATTCACCGCCTGCCCCTGCGCGTAGACTGCCCAGTGCAGATGCGGGCCGGTGCTGCGTCCCGTATTGCCGACTGTTCCCACCACCTGCCCCTGGGCAACCCTGTCACCAGGTTTCACCCGGATTTCTTTCAGGTGAAAGTAGGCGCTGATCACACCGTGGCCGTGATCCAGAAAGACCGAGTTCCCAGGCAACACGAACCGCTCTGCGGCCAGGACCCTGCCGGCGTTTGCCGCGTAAACCGGAGTGCCGGGCTGCAGCGAAAAATCCAGACCGCGGTGGTACCCGCGGAAGCTTGAGCCGCGCTGGCGACTGGGCCGGGCCTCGACGTAGCGCCGCTGCCGGCCGAAACCGCGTCCTGGCTTGCTGCTCGGCGGCCGAAAGTTGCCTTTCCACAATTGGATCGCAGACTTCGTGCGAAGGATCTGGCGGATACGCTGGGACTGTTCCTTGATCCGTGGGTCCTCTTGTAATGCCATGCGGTCCGGCTTCAGCCGGATGGTCTGGACGGGGCCGGTGTCCAGCTTGACGATGGACAACCGCCGGCGCGCCAGGGGCGCGCCGCTGCCCTCAACC
>JAKZXP010000060.1:0-2703 GCA_047514915.1 Terriglobia bacterium | reverse complement strand
GGCCGCCGAGGCCAGCCTGCGAGAGATTCAGGAAAAGCTGCAATAAGTGGAACGGAAGGATTGGTGGCTCTGGCTGACGGCCATCTTTGTGATCCTGCTGCTGACCCTGGCAGTCCTTTCCTTCTCCCTGCCCTCCCTGTTTGTGGGAGGAGGAGACTCATTCTTTCGGTTCCACCTCCAGCAAGGCGCGCGCGGGTTATTGGCTCTCATCCTGGTGTTCTGCATCTATACCATCTACCAGCAGGCGCTGGTCAAACGGCTCCGTGTCCAAACGGCCGAGCACATTGCCGCAAGGTCCCAGCTCGAAATCCAAGCGGAACGGGCTCGCCGGCTGGCCATGCTCGATCCCCTCACCGGCATCTACAACCGTCGTTTTCTCGAGCAATACATGGAGACGGAACTGGCCCGTACCCAGCGGCAGGGCTACCACCTCACCGTGCTGATGCTCGACCTCAACGATTTCAAGCGGATCAACGACCAGCACGGCCACCTTGCCGGCGACTTGGTGTTGCAGGAATTCACGAACCTGCTGAAAAAAGCGATCCGCAACTCGGACATGCTGGTCCGCATGGGCGGCGATGAATTTCTCTTGTTGCTTCCCGAATGCAGCCCCGAGCAGGTGGGACACATGCTGGCCCGCCTGACGGGACAGGAAGTGGAATTCCACGGACAAAAGATTCCGGTCGCCTTCGCGGCCGGTTGGACCTCCTACCAGTCCCAGGATACACCCGCACAACTGCTGGAACGGGCCGACCAGGCGCTCTATGCCGACAAGCTTACCGGCAAAGCCAAGGAGGCCATCCGCGAGGCGCAGGTGCATACCCAGCAAATACAGAAGATGGAGACGGTGGGACGGCTGGCTGGGGGAATCGTACACGATTTTAACAACCTGCTGACATTGGTCAAGGGTTACAGCGAATTGACGCTGGATCGTCTCGGCGGAAGCGACCCGCTGCGCCGCTACATTGAGCAAATCCACCAGACGGCGGAGCGCGCCGGCTCACTGACCCGGCAACTGCTGACCTTCAGCCGCAAGCGGCAACTGGCTTCTGAGGCAATAGATTTGAACGTGCTGATAGCCGAGATGGAGACGATGCTGCGACGGCTGATCGGCGAGCACATCAGCATCGTAACCATTCCGGGAAAGGAACTGGGGCAGGTGGAGGCACACCGGGGGCAGATGGAGCAGGTTATTCTGAATCTCGCAGTCAATGCCCGCGACTTCATGCCCCAGGGCGGCAAACTCACGCTGGAAACAGCCAACCTTGAGCCATATGAAATCGCTCCCAGCCGGAGCAGCGGAGTCTTCCCGGGACCTTACGTCATGCTATCGGTAAGCGACACCGGAGCCGGCATGGATGAGAAGACGAAAGCACTCATCTTCGAACCCTTTTTCACCACGAAAGAGAAAGACAGCGGCACCGGCCTGGGGCTGGCGACCGTCTATAGGGTGGTTCAGCAGAGCGGCGGCTCCATCTGGGTGGACAGCACGCCGGGCCAGGGCACAAACTTCACAATCTACTGGCCGCGGGCGGAAAAGAAAACGGAGACGGACCAGCCGGGCGAAAGCAACGCCACGTCTTCCGGGGTGGTTGACGCCATTGCCGGCACTATCGCCGACACTATTCTGGTGGTGGAAGAAGCCAAGAACGTCCGGCAATCAACTCGCGAGCTTTTGGAGACGAGCGGTTATAGCGTCCTGGAGGCGAGCAACGCCACCGAAGCCATTCAGATTGCAGATCAACATCAAGGACCGATCCACCTGCTGCTGACCGATGTGGTGTTGCTGGCGATGAAGGGGCAGGAACTGGCACGGCGCCTGGCGTCCGAGCGCCCCGAGATGAAGGTTCTCTACATGTGGAGCTGCACCGAAAATGGCACAGCCTACTTCAGCATCTCCGAGTCGGGAACGGACGCTCTTCCCATGCCGCTCACCCGGGATGCGCTGAGAAGCAAGGTGAGTGAGATGCTCGCCACGGCAGAGAAACAATAACAACGCTATCGATCCACAGTCTTCCTGAAGCCTGGAACCGGTGCAGCACGCGACCGCACGACCCATTTCAGGGACCAGTACGAAAGCACCATAC
Source organism: Terriglobia bacterium (assembly GCA_047514915.1). GTDB lineage: Bacteria > Acidobacteriota > Terriglobia > JAJPHL01 > JAPKYU01 > CBDBKE01. The sequence goes on along the minus strand of JAKZXP010000060.1, from coordinate 616 downwards.
AAAAAATGACCTTTCCGCTATGGAGCGGGGCCCGGGGAAACCGTATCTTTGACATAGCCACATGGAATATCAGATGGCTTCCCTCCCGAACCATTTCCCCCGTTACTTGAGGACGCGCATGCCACCAAGAAGAAGCCGCAGCCAAAAAACCAGCAGACGCAGTTCCCTTCGTTTTCCCCTGGAGCTACCCACTCGAGTCCGCTGGGTGGAAGACAATCAGACCCGCACCCTGCATACGCAAACCAGGAATATGAGCAGTTCCGGCCTGTACCTGCTGGCGGAGTCTCAGAACCAGCCAGGCGCAAGGATCGAGTTTGAAATAAAGCTGCCTGCCGAGATCGTTGAGGGAGCCGGGGTTGTGTTGCGCGGGAAAGGGCATTTGGTCCGGCGTGAAGAACTGGAAAACCGGCGCGTTGGCTTCGCAGCGGTGATCGACCAATACCAGATTTCTCCAATAGACTCGCCGGCCGGAGACTCCACGCCTTGAGGGCATTGGGTGTACGGGCCAGCCCCAGCCCTTCCGAAGTTTCCCGCCTTCGTTTTCATCCTCCATCCGCTGACAGCCCGGCCTCCGTGTTGACTTAGCCCTTTCCTCCGCATACCATCGTCCTAGAGC
>JAKZXP010000059.1:0-7932 GCA_047514915.1 Terriglobia bacterium | reverse complement strand
GTGAACAATTTTGCGCTGAACGACCGCTTTACCTTCCCTGAGGCGCGCCGCCGAAACCCCGGCCCTGCTGCCACATTCACTCGATTCCTGCGGTTCCTTTGGATCGTGTTGGCCGGCGCGCTGCTGAATTTCTCTATCGCCATCGCACTGATTCGCTTTGCACAGGTGCCACTGGAGCTGGCCGTGTTGTGCGGCATCAGCGCCGCGGCTTGCTGGAATTTCCTGCTGAACTCGCGCGTCACTTGGCGGGCCTGGTGGGATCGCAGCGTGCACCTGCGGCGCTGGCGAGGCGCCGCCGTGCCACCACCCCCGTCCGACCTGGCCTGCAATCTGTGTGGCGAACGGCAATTTGTGGTGCTGTTCCGCGGGCGCGGCCCCGGGCCGGTCGGACGCCCGGAGCTGTTCTGCTGCACCAGCATGGATCACGGTGACTACACCAACATTCTGCGCTGCGTCTCCTGCTCACTGGTGGTGCTGGCGCCCTCCGATCCGGTGCCCGAAGTCGAACAGTTCTACCGCGGCGTGGAAGACCCGCTGTACTTGCGCGAGGAGCGGGGGCGCGTGCGCACCTTCGACCGCTTAGCGGACGAGATCGGAGAGCTGCGCAGCGGCGGGCGCCTGCTCGATGTGGGTTGCTACACTGGCGTCTTCCTGGAGCGTGCCCGGCGGCGGGGCTGGGAGGTCACCGGCCTGGAACCCAGCCAATGGGCGGCCGGCGTGGCGCGCAGCCGCGGCCTGAACGTCCTCGAAGGATTGCTGGCGGAAAACAACCTGCCGCTGGAAAGTTTTGACGTCGTCACCGTGTGGGATGCCATCGAGCATTTTGGCGACCCACGCGCCGAGGTCGACCGCCTAGCCCATCTGCTAAAACCGGGCGGGCTGCTGGCTCTCTCCACCATGGACGTGGAAAGCGGGTTTGCCCGCCTGTTGGGACCGCGCTGGCCCTGGTTCATGCGTATGCACCTGTATTACTTTTCCCCGGACACGCTGCGCGCCTTGCTGGCGCAGTGCAACCTGGAAGTGGCCAGGGTGCGGCGCCACCGGCGGATCGTCAGTGCACGCTATCTGTTGGAAAAAGCTGCAGCACAGTTTCCACGGGCGAGCGGCGCTCTCGCCAGGATGGCCCGGTTGCCACTGCTGGGGCGAATTCACCTGCCGGTGAATTTCGGCGATATCATCAACGTCTATGCGATTAAGACGACGCAGCCTGTCGCTGTGCATGCAACCCCCGCGGCAGAAACAAGAGAAAATCCGACGACCCGCAGACAATGACAATAGAGGAATTCGCCAGTTCCGTCTTGTGTTGGGCTGGTTGCGGTCTTTGCTTACACGAGGGGACCGGCGTGCGTCTTGCGCTTGGACGTTTCCGCTGCCGCCTGGTAGCGCCGTTGCAGGCTGTCGAACTGGCGCTGCCGTAGGCCGGCACGGTGCAGCAGGTAGCGCGCCACCAGGGCCAGGATGGACAGGCCATAAACGACGCTCTGGAAGAAAGAGGCGGAAGAGGCCGCGGGAAAATAACGGGTGGGCACCGGAACTTCCTCGATCCGCATCTTCAAGGCCACGATTTGCGCCAGAATCTGCTGGTCAAAAATAAAGCCGTCGGAATTGATTCCCAGATTTACGGCTTCCAGCACCGGCCGGCTGTAGGCGCGGTAGCCGGTGTGATATTCGGAGAGATGTAAGCCGAAGGCCGCATTTTCCAGCCGGGTCAGAAACCGGTTGGCAATGTATTTCCACCATGGCATGCCCTGCTGGATGGGATGGGACCCGAGTAGGCGCGAGCCCAGAACCACGTCGGCCTCGCCCTGCTGGATGGGACGAATGATCTCCGGCAACAGCGTCGGATCGTACTGGTAGTCCGGGTGCACCATGACGACAATGTCGGCCCCCGCCTTCAGCGCCTCCCGGTAGCAGGTCTTTTGATTGGCGCCGTAGCCGTAGTTGCGGTTGTGGAGGAACAGCTCCAGACCGAGGTCCCGAGCAATTTGCACGGTTTCGTCCGAACTGCCGTCGTCGACCAGAATCACCAGGTCCACCACGTCGCGCGGCAATTCCCGGTAGGTCATGCGCAGGGTCTTGGCTGCGTTATAGGCCGGCATGACCACCACGACTTTGGGACTGGCGGGCATCATGGCGTCTGCTGCGGGCGGGCCGCCACGACGAACTGGTAAGCGAACAGGGTTTTCCAAAAGCGCGCCAGATCGTAGGCCAACCGCTCCAGAGAGCGCACCAGCAGGGTGCCCTCCCAGCGGGAAAAGGCCAGACCGAAAGGGATGCCGGTCGGCATCACTTTGTCGAGGCGAAAGCCGCCGCTGGCTAGAAGGTCCAGCCATCCCGCCCAGGTGTAAAAGTGCAGGTGGGTACGGTCGAACAAGCCGCGGTCGTGCGCCGGGAACTGTCCCTGCAGCACCTTCAGACGGAAGTAAAGATTGCCGCTGTTGGGAAGCGAGGCCAGCAGACATCCCCCGGGAGCTAGCAGAGGGCGCATCTGTAACAGCAGTTTCTGCGGGTCGCGCAGGTGTTCCAGGATGTCGGCGCACAGAATAAACGCAAAGGAACCGCGGAGACGGGGCATGCCGAAATCCAGATCCGCCTCGACCAATTCAACGGCGGCAGGAAACCCGGCGCCCACGCGGTCCGGCTTTTCAATGCCCACAACTTGGTATCCTCTGGCTGCCAGGATTTCGCCCAGGTAGCCGTCGCCGCAGCCCATATCCAGGACCCGCTTCCCTTGCCCCGGCTCCGGGAAGTTGGCCAACAGAATTGTGTGGCTACTGTACGGACTGGCCTTGAACTGGTAAGGGGAACTGGCCGCCCAACTTTCCGATCGGGCACGGGACACCATTCGGCGAATGATAACCCCTTGGATGACAAGAATTCAACCCCGGCCCAGCAATGGTTCTGTCAGAAGCGTTTCTGTTGAAGCGGGTCAGCGGGTGGACCGGGAGAGAAGAACTTCTAAGAAGCTGTTAGGCATGAGTCGCCTCGGTGGTCTCAGCAGCGGCGGCTTGCCAATCCAGCACCTGGAAGCTAAAGGTGGGACGCAACACCTTGCGCTGGCTCAGGCATACAATCCTGGTAAACTGACAGAATGTAATTGGGGCTCCGTCGGTGAAGGGGCTGTTCCCAAGGTCATGCCGGAGCCGCTGGGTCAAATAAAGGGAAACCTCAAACATCCTGTCCCGCATGGACACCCTTTCTGGATGTGTAATCCCAGGCAAGATTTCTAATGCCGGAGCAGCCACGCCTGTTGAGGTTTGATGGTTCGTCGGGAGGAAGCATGGGTCAAAGAATCGGTCCGAAGAAAGCGTGGCTACTGGTAACGCTGGCATTGGTCTACTTTCTGCTAGCGCTCCCCGATCTGAAAATTCAACTGAGACTTCGAGCTGTCGGGTTGAAGCTTACGATGCAGATTCCTGAAATTAGCTGGACTGATTTGCTGGTACAGCTTGTTTGGGTGGAAGGGTCCGCAAAGGTCTGGCCTCTAGTAGATGGTAACGTCACGTTGCGGAAACGTGAGGGGGACGGTCCTTGTCCGGCTCTGTGGGAAACCCCGGTGGGTGCGCTTTGGGGGCGATTCGAGGATGAGAGACTGTTGGAATTCTTGATTCTTGAACAACTTCGCGAGGGAGTCTACGAAAGTAGTTCTGCCAAGGTCCGTTTAGGGGACGTGGTCCTGGATGTCGGTAGCCATTTAGGCACCTTTACGCGGTTCGCCTTAGACAAGGGAGCCCGCTTGGTTGTAGCCTTCGAACCTGGACTTACCATTACAACTTGCTTCAAGAAAACGTTCGAGAAGGAAATTCTTGAAAACCAGGTAATCCTCATCGAGGCCGCTGCCTGGGAATCTCCAGGCTCCTTAAGGTTCGAACCCAGCCCCAGCGGAACCTGGAACACAGGGGTGGGTAGTGTCAATGAGGCGGGAAGCCTGGTTGTGCCCGCCGTGACGATCGACGAGACAGTAGAACATCTCGGGCTGGATCGGGTGGATTTTGTCAAAATGGATATCGAGGGATCGGAAAGATATGCTCTCAAGGGGGCGCATCGGACATTGTCAAGGTTCGGTCCACGAATGGCATTGTGTATCTACCACCGGGAGGACGATCGGGAACTGATCCCCCAGATAGTTCTGGAGGCCCGACCTAGTTACCGGGTAGATACGACGCGCACGCAGGCTTACTTTTATTGAACACCGTTAGATATCAATCCACCAACAGTTCTGACAGGCAAGATCGTACATTTCCACTTGGAGTAAAGGCGGTTGTGTGGTTGTCAGCAGAAGTGGAAGTCCAGTTTTGCCATTGGGCAGTGGACGCGATAACCCCATGGATGACAACAAATCCGGGCCCCGTAAGGCGGATATCCTGAGTCGTTTAGACCGATAAAATGTACACTGCCCACTCGACGGCCCGGGACGGCCAAGCAACCTTTGGATGATGAGCACCGGACAATTACTTATCGTCTGGAAAGCCAGGCTGGGGGAGCTGCTATTTCCGACCATTGCAGTAGACCGCTTCGTGTTTATCGAGGCGTTGATGGTGGTCACCGTGGTGGCTATTGCGCTGGCCGTCCCACCGGGTCGCTGGCCGCGCTTCGGTGTCGTAGAGCGCGAACTAGCTCGCCTGGCCCGCCGGCCCTATTTTTCGATCCTGCTGGTGGCGCTACTGGCGCTCGCCGGACGCGCCGCCTTGCTCCCGTTGCTGGGTGTCCCCGTGCCCGGCATCTACGACGAGTTCAGCTACTTGCTGGCCGCCGACACCTTCGCCTCCGGGCGGCTGACCAATCCGACCCACCCCATGTGGATGCACTTCGAGAGCATGCACATCATCCACCAGCCCACCTACCAGTCCATGTACCCGGTGGCTCAGGGGCTGGTGCTGGCTGCCGGCAAGCTGATTGGCGGGCATCCCTGGGTGGGCATCTGGCTGAGTGCCGCGGCCATGTGCGCCGCCATCTGCTGGATGCTGCAGGGGTGGCTGCCAGCCGGCTGGGCTCTGCTGGGTGGCTTGCTGGTCGTGGTCCGCCTGGGCCTGTTCAGCTACTGGATGAATAGCTACTGGGGCGGGGCCCACGCCGCCGTCGGCGGGGCGCTGGTTCTGGGGGCCTTGCCGCGGCTGATGCGCCGCCCGCGCTTGCGGTACTCCCTGCTGCTGGGCTTGGGCCTGGCGATTCTGGCCAACAGCCGCCCCTACGAAGGTTTTATCCTGGCCTTGCCGGTGGCCGCCGCCCTTTTGGCCTGGGTGGTGGGCAAGAAGCGACCGCCGGGGAAAGTTTTGGTTTCCCACGTCTTCCTGCCGCTGTTCGTGGTCCTGGTGCTGACGGCCGCCGCTATGGGCTACTTCTTTTACCGGGTCACTGGCAACCCCTTGCGCATGCCCTTTCAAGTGAACCGCGAGACCTACGCCATGGCCCCGGTGTTTTTCTGGCAATTCCCCCGGCCCGAGCCCCACTACCGCCACCAAGTGATGCGGGAGTTCTACATTGGCTGGGAACTGGCCTATTACATGCGGGCCCGCTCCTTCTCTGGCATTGTCGATAGGACCCTAAAAAAATCCACACATTCCGTGCCTTTTTCCTGGGAGCGGTGCTGACGCTGCCTCTGTTGATGTTCCCCTGGGTGTTCCGGGACCGCCGAACGCGCTTCCTGCTCATTAGTGGAGCGGTCATGACTTTAGGAGTGGGCGTGCAGGTGTGGACTTTCCCGCACTACGCGGGCCCGGCAACAGCCTTGCTGTACGCGCTCCTGTTGCAGGCGATGCGGCACCTGCGGGTTTGGCGCTGGCGACGTCGCCATGCCGGGCTGTTCCTGGTGCGGGCGGTTCCCTTGATCTGCGTGGCAATGATCGCGGTGCGCATTGTTGGCGCGTCGTTCCTCCCTCTGGCTCCGCGCTGGCCGCCCTCCTGGTGCCGCACGGCGCCTGGGAACGAACCGCGCGCGAGGCTGCTGGCAAGGCTGCAGAGTTATCCGGGACAACACCTGGTGATTGTGCGATACAAGCCCGGGCACAGCGTACACAACGAGTGGATCTACAACGAGGCCAATATTGACCGAGCCAAAGTGGTCTGGGCGCGGGAGATGGACCCAGCCAGCAACGCCGCTCTGCTCCGGTATTTCAAGGACCGGAAGCCCTGGCTGCTGGAGGCCCCCTAAACGCTGGGCGCGGTCTGGCTTCCATGGGAGAGCTTGGCCAGTAGCCGGCTTGTCGAGTGGCGAGCTGGCAAGAAACGCCAACCAGCGTTCCAGGAAGTAAGAGCGATGCTCGGTTAGCTTTGACCCAGCCAGCGCCTCCTTTCATGCGGCGAAATCATTGTGTCTCTGCGGGCTGCGGTGTACAATCGCGCTGTAGCCGACCGAGATCGGGAATTTCTGTTTGAACCGCAAAACTACCGCTGGTGCTAGCGCGAGTGAGTCTGCCAGTTGGAGCGACTCTGCTGGCGCCGACATTTCCCGAAGAAAGCCCAGATCCCCGCGTGCATGGATCGTTCTCGTCGCGGGGATTGCCTCACTCGTATTCGTCGGGAAGATTCTCATTGCCCTTAATACCATAGGTACCAACGACGTAGTGTGCTGGATGAGATTCTTATCCGAAGCTCGCTACTCTGGTGGAATCGGCGTGTACGAAAAACTTATCACTAATATTAACCCTCCGTTTATGATCCACTTTCCGCGCCTCGTGGGGTTTTTCTCTGGTTCGGCAAATCTCAACTTCTTTTTTTGGCTTCGCCTTCCTGCAATAGTTGCTGACGTTTTCAGCGTTATTCTGGTGTGGAAAATCCTGGCGGCTAGCCTTCCTAACGCGTTCAGGCCGGCAAACATCGCCCTAATGGCCGCGGCTCCCGCGTCGATCATGATCTCGGGGTTTCATGGGCAGACCGATTCCATAATGGTCTGCTTGATGCTCCTTTCGATATACTGCATTGAAGTACGGCAAGCCCCCCTGCTAGCAGGTCTGGCCCTGGGGATGAGCCTGAACATCAAGGTTCTGCCACTCATCTTTATTCCGACGACGCTCTTGTACTTAAAGAACTTTCAGCAGCGGTTCGTATTCTCTGCGGCGGCAGCAGGTGTGGTTTTTGTCGGCTGGCTCCCCTACATCGTTCAGGAACCTGCTTTGATTCTCCACCGCGTCATGGGCTACGAGAGTTATTTCGGCCAATGGGGGATTACACGCCTATTGAACTTCACCAAGGTGGCCGCGATCGCTGAAGCGCCGATCTTGTTTTACGCACGGTTCGGCAGATATGTCGTACTGCTTATCTTAATCGCCGCGGCTCTGTGGATGAATTATTCGTTACGCAAGGCTCCACTTTTCCTTCAGTACGGGATGACAGCGTTTACCTTCCTGTCGTTTACGCACGGCTTCGGAATTCAGTATCTCGCCTGGTTGGTGCCGTGGGTGGTTGTCCTGGGGGCACCCGCATCTCTGGCGTATTATGTGTCAAGTGGCGTGTTTTTATTTGGTGTTTATACATTCTGGTCCGGTGGATTTCCGTGGTATTTCGCAGACGGATGGCGAGCGGGTTGGTGGCAAGGCTGGCTTATTGTGCTCGAATTGCTATGCTGGGTTACTGTGGTTGGTCTCTGGGGCGGATTCGTTGAAACATGTCGAAGAGGCTCGCGGCCCGTGGAGAAAGGAAATGTCCACCAGTGATTTCGGTGGGACTTCCGCGTCTTACACAGCGGCCATGCGACAGGCAGTGACGCGATTGACAAAAGACGATTGAAGCTAGGGAGCCGGGCGAGTCAGCATGCGGCTCCTGGGGCCCGAGCCTGGGGATTTTCCCACAGCCGGCTCGTGTAGCGCCGGTTTGGCCAAATACAGGTACCATCGTCCATACAGATCGGGGGCTGCCGGACCCTCCCGCCAGTTGCGGGAAATTGTCGTATCCGGCCAGTCCCAGAAGCGTTCTGGATTCTCATCTACATTGAGC
>JAKZXP010000058.1:0-5893 GCA_047514915.1 Terriglobia bacterium | reverse complement strand
CTGTCAACTCAATGTACCGGGTTCGTGCATATGCCGAGGTGCCCTTAGAAGAGTTCGCCACTGACGTGTGCGAAGCCCTCGTTGAACACAGCGATCTCAAGTTGGAAGAAGTGCCTCAGTTTCGCGAAAGACTAACAAGGGTGCTAGATATTGAGACCCTGAACATCGCTGCGAAAGCCAGTATATTGCTCGATGAACACGAGCATCTCTTTTGTAGCGTTCGTATCATCACGGACGCACGGCCTGTATACGGGAAAAGCGTCTCGGAACCACCCGAGGCAATGGTCATCACCCATATCCTAAAGATTGACTACCACGGTGCTGGTGGGCGTCTACACGAAATGTACATCGGCTTGGGGTCTAATGACATTAAGGAGTTGCGTAACGCACTCGATCGTGCCGAGGAAAAAGCAAAGAGTCTCCAAGCCGCGTTTGAAGCATCCAAGATAAAGTTCATCGACCCGCGACAGGGTTAAGAGGCCACACGGAAATGACGTTGCCATGCAGCGCACACAAACCGGTTTGGGATCGATATGAGAGGACGGATCCAAGGCCGTCTCGCCGTTATCAACGGCAGGAAAAGCACCGATCTCTCGAAAGGGAGAATTCCGCCAAACTTCTTGCTGAACGTCGCAGACAAAAGCTTACTTCGGTAGCCAAACGTTACAGCTTAGCAGCAATTGAACGTCAAGGACTGGAAGCAGAAATTGAGCGGGCAAAGCGCATTCTCGACTTAGAAGATAATTGGGACGGCGAGGGAAGCCCGGGCTATTCAGAGGATACCTTTCACCGCGCTATCGCATTCTTGACCACACACGCAAAGTGGCTTTGGGAATCGTGCCGTGTCCGTTTGCCTGTCCCACGGATTGGCCCTGGTCCTGATGGAACTATTGATCTTCACTGGAAACAGCCGTCTTGGGAGTTGCTGGTGAATATACCAGCAGATGCCAATGAACCGGCGACGTTCTACGGAGACAATTACGGGGCTCAGAAGATTAGGGGTAGTCTGGACCCAAGGAACTTCTTCAACTTGGGAATCGCAGCGTGGCTAATGAATTAGTGTGGCCAATCGAGGAAATACCGGATACCGATTCGGTCTTCATGCGTGCACACCGGGAGCACTTTTCTGACGGGGAACTCCATCATGGCGTATTCAGGAAACATGATGGCGGCATGTCGGTGAACTGGGCCAGGTATGCTTCTGCGGAAGAAACCAAACAACAGGCCAAGGAACACCCGAACCATTACGGAGTCGTAAGTATGCCCGTTAGTGGGATTCGGCAGATTGACGATTTAAGTGTTGAACACACGCCAGAGCTCACAAACAGAGCCCATTCTGATGTCTACGGCCTTCCGGGAAATCGTGAACAACGCACTAAAGTGAGGTTTTTACTTCTGAGAATCGCCAATATAGTAATACCGCTGACCATTAAGTAAAGCCCGATTGCGGAATAGACAGAACCCCTCCCTAGACCCAAAGTTAAAAGCCATTAAGCCGTCACTATTGTTCAACCGCATTGGGGAAGCTGGCAGCCGCCCCGCCAAAATGTGTTCGGAAATCCTCGGATTGCTTGCGCAAGGCGAGCCAGTCAAAGAACAGCTCCGGGGTCTGGAGCCAGATGGTGAACCACTGGGCGATCTCTTCTTTCTCTGCGCGCTTGTCCGCCGCTACCTTGCGGTTGCGGGCGATCAGGGTGGCGCGGCGGCGCACCCGAATGGCGCCACGGCGGCACTCCTCGGCGAGGCCGCGTTCATTCCGGCCGAGGCAGCTCCGGTAGCGCTCATCGAGCGCGCGCAAGGTGGTTTCGGCGGCTGCCAGCGTGTCGAAGTGAAGCAACTCTAGAACCTCTCGGGAGATCCCTCCCAGTTCGGCGTCCATGCTGGCGCCCAGCTCGGCAAGCACATCCAGAAGGTACTCTTGCGAGATGCGCGCCTGCGGGCCCAGCACCCGAGCCAACTCGCGCCGGATAGCTAAAGCTTCCTCCGTTCCGATGCGAGCCGGACGCGCTTGCTGCAGGTACTGGCGAATGACAGACTTCTTGGTGGGGCGGGCAGTCACTGGGGTGACGCAGGCTTTTTCGGGGCTGGTTTGTTCAGCCCGCGCAATTCCGAAGCCAGGATAGGGTTGTCGGGGAATTTTCCCAGCCCTTTGCGCAACACCTCCCGTGCGCGCTCACGTTCCCCGCGCGTCCGGTGCACCAGCACCAGGATGCGGATCGACCCAACCGACTCCCAGTTGTTGAGTTCGACCGCGCGGCGAGTGTATTCGAGCGCCACGTCCGGTTGCGCTTCGCGCAGATAGACGGCCAGCCCGGCCAGCGCAGCCGGGTTGTTGGCGTCGGTGGCCAACGCCAGCCGCCATTCCTTGGCCGCCTCTACGGTGCGCCCCACTCGGGCCAGCAGGTTGCCGCGCAGGGCCCGCGCGTCGCTCCGCCGCGGGTTGATCTCCACGGCGCGCGTCACCTCCTGCAAGCCTTCTGGAAAGCGCCCAAGCTGCAGCAGGGCCTTGGCTAGTTGGAAGCGCGCCTCTTCCGAGTTCGGGCGCGCGCGGAGCACGGCACGCCGCTGCTTCTCAGCCCGCGCCCAGTCCTGATTGCTCATGCGCGACTGAGCAAGCAGCTCGTGCAGGTCGGCGTTGTCCGGATCGGCCTTCAGGAGCCGGCTCGCACGGTTGATCGCTTTCTCGACCTCACCGGACTGCAATTCGGCGGCCGCCAGGTAGGCTTGGGCGCGCGCGTTCCCGGGCTGTTCCTCCACAACGGCCTCCAGTAAGGTCCGAGCTTCGGCGATGCGGTTCTGGCTCAACAACTCGACGGCGCGCTGCTCGACGCGGGCCCAAGCCTCGGCAGGCCTTTCACTCACACTGCGCGCGTTCGGAGGATCAGGCCTGCCGGGCTCCTGGGCCAGGGCGATCGACTGCAGCAGGACGGCCGCAGCCATAACGGCTACAAACCCCAGATGTCGCATGCAAGAGGTATCGCATCGCGGCGGCGCGCCGGGCAGCGAATAGCGATTTCGGGCGATGAACCGGTAGAAAGGCGGGCCTAGCCAGCGCAGCGGAGGCAGCGCCAGCACCCACCCCAGCCAGGCGAGAGCTGGCAGCGCGCGCATCACTGTGAGCCAGGCGAAGAATCCTTTGCTCCAGGCGCCGTCCGCGGCGCGCACGTGCATCTCGGCCGCCAGTTCCTCGGCTTGAAAGGGCAGCGCCGGTTGAATCGTCGGGTCGTTATAATCGAGAAATTCCACGCGCCGATGGCGGTCGAAGCGCTTCACGCGCCGCTCCATCCAGCGGCAAAAGGCGCAATGCCCGTCTACGTAGACCTCAACCCTCGCAGGAGCTGGCATGCGGGCTTCCCTTCGGAGAGATGGCTCTTGCTGGCTCTTGCTGGCTCTTGCTGACTGGCACGGGCGGCTTTCTTGGCCCGCATCAGGCTTGTGCGAGACGGTTGTACAGCAACGCGAAGACGGCCCCGCACACGGTCCCGTCCACAACTCCATACAGCGTGCCCACGATCACCTGACCAAATCTGGCCGAGGCATTGTAGCCGGGGTAGATCGAGGCCAGCAGGCGGAGAAACTCCTGGCCATAGCTGGGCCAGATGAGGTTTGCGCAACCGGTTAGAAACACTGCCAGCATTCCCCACATGATTCCGGCCGCAATCGCCATACCTTTGACGCTAAGTTTCATAGACGCCTCCAAATGGTGCAACTACTACCATTCTACTCCCGGGAAGATGCTGTAGCGCTCGGCCTTGTGCCGGGTATTTAGGTAAACCGCCGGCCAGGGGCGGCGCTTCATTCTAGCGTTGATGGAGTTGGCTAGCGTTGATAGAGCAGGATGGTGTGCCGGGTGCCGTGGCCGCGGTCCAGCTTCTCGATGCGGGTTGCACGCCAGAGGGGGATGCCGAAGTCGTGGGTGACCACGCGGGCGCCGGGACGCAGTTGCTCCTCCAGCATTGGCCGCAGGCGAGCCAGGGCCTCCGGCAGCAGGTAAAGAGCCACCACGTCGGCATTGCGCAGGTCGGCGTCAAACAGATTGCCGCGGACCAGCGTGATGCGGTTCTCCAGGCCCTGGCGGCGCACATTGTCGCGGGCCAGGGCGAAGACCTCGGCGTCCAGCTCCACGCCCACACCCCGCGCGCCGTACTTTTCGGCAGCCAGCACCAGGATGCGAGCATCGCCGCATCCCAGGTCATAGACGGTCTCCTCCGGCTGCACCTCCGCCAGCCGCAGCATTACGTCCACGACTGCGAGCGAGGATGCCAGGAAAGGCGATACCTGCTCCGGGTTTTCCGGAACATGTAGCGTCAGCGGGCCGTCCTCCGGCTTGTAGTGGCTCATCACGCCGAGCAGCACCAGGTTGCTCAGCGCCACCAGCAGCACCAGCACGCCCACCTTTAGCCAGAAGAGCTTGGAGCGCATCACTAAGCCAGGTCTTGGATCGAGTTTCGACCACCGAGACGCAGAGGAACCGAACACCCTCCTGGAGGATTGGCTTTGTCTGTCATTCGACCTGCGGCAGTTATGCCATCCTGCTCCGTGTCTCTATGTTTCTGTGTTAAGAGCTGCATGAACTAGGCCACGGTGGTCACTTCCTGCTTGAGTTTTTCGGCCTGGAAGTGAGTGGTCAGGGCATCCACTAGCGGCGTTAGCTTGCCGTCCATCACCTGGTCCAGTTGGTGGAGGGTCAGACCAATGCGGTGGTCGGTGACGCGGTTCTGGGGAAAGTTGTAGGTGCGGATCTTCTCGCTACGATCACCCGAGCCGACCATGGCCCGGCGCTCCTGGGCCACCGCGCGCTGCTGCTTTTCACGCTCCAGCTCGTAGAGCCGCGCCCGCAACACGCGCATGGCCTTGGACTTGTTCTTGATCTGCGATTTCTCGTCCTGGCAGGTCACAACCAGCCCCGTAGGCAGGTGGGTGAGTCGCACCGCCGAGTAGGTGGTGTTCACCGACTGGCCGCCGGGCCCAGAGGAGCAGAAGGTATCCACGCGCAGCTCCTTGGGCTCAATCGCCACCTCCACTTCCTCGGCCTCAGGCAGCACCGCCACCGTCACCGCCGAGGTGTGGACGCGTCCCTGCTGCTCGGTTTGCGGCACCCGCTGCACCCGGTGCACTCCGCTTTCGTACTTCAGACGGCTATACACGCGCCGCCCTTCGATGACCGCGATGATTTCCTTCAGTCCGCCGATGCTGGAGGCGCTGCTGGAGATGACATCCACCTTCCAGCTCTGGGTTTCAGCGAAGCGGGCGTACAGCCGGAAGATTTCGGCGGCAAACAGGCTGGCCTCGTCGCCGCCGGTGCCGGCGCGGATTTCCACCACCACGTTCTTTTCGTCGTGGGGATCCGTGGGGATCAGCAAGGACTTCAACTGTTGCTCCGCCGCGCCGACACGTTCCTCCAGGTGGCGCAGTTCCTGCTCGGCCAGGGCGCGCATCTCGGGGTCGGCGTCGTCTAGCATGGCGCGGGTACCGGCCACGCCCTGCCGCAGGTCCTTCCACTCGCGGTATTTCTCGACAACCTCGCCCAGCTCCGAGTGCAGGCGGGCCAGCTTCTGGTAGCGTGCCCCGTCGGCCAGCACCGCCGGGTCAGCTAGCTGCTGGCTGAGATCCTCGTAGCGCGACTCGATCTGGTCCAGCTTGTCGATCACCGGCTTGTCAACCAATTGCTTCTCGCTCATATAAATAACGCTTAAATAACGCTACCTAAACAAAACCCTCCGCCGGGCGGAGGGTAAGTAGAACTCGGAGTCTGCTAGGCGATCACCAGGTCGCCGCCGCGCTGCTGCTCTAGCGCCATGGCTTCCTCCAGCGCGTGGATGGCCACCTCTAGTTGGTCGTCGGCCGGCGGCTTGGTGGTGATTCGCTGGAGCCACAGCCCCGGAGCCACCAT
>JAKZXP010000057.1:0-4691 GCA_047514915.1 Terriglobia bacterium | reverse complement strand
TCGCCAAGGCGTTGCGCGCGGCCCTCCGCCAGGACCCCGACATCATCCTGGTGGGAGAGATGCGCGACACCGTGACCATTGACATCGCCATGAAGGCGGCCGAGACCGGCCACCTGGTTTTCTCCACCGTGCACACCACCGACGCGCCCAAGACGGTCTCGCGCCTGATTGCGGTCTTCGATCCGGCCGAGCAGCCGACGGTGCGGATGCGTCTGGCTGAGGTCTTGCAGGGCATCATTTCGCAGCGCCTGCTGCCCAAGGCCGATAACAGCGGCCGGGTGGTGGCCTGCGAAATCATGCGCCAGACCAAATCCATTCAGGAGTGTATCGAAGACCCGTCCAAGACCGACACAATGAAAGACTTCATGGAGAAGGGTCGCGAGATGTACGGCATGCAGACCTTCGACCAGCACCTGACGGATCTCTACCGGGCGGAAATCATCACGATGGACGTGGCCAAGCATGCCGCCACCAGCCCGGCCGACTTCGAGCGAAACCTGCAATTCATGTGATCGGAGGCCGCGCCCCGCAAAGTTCGTCCCGCCTGCTGCTTCGCTGAAAGTACCCGTGTGTCTATGGAAACTTTCGACGTTTTGATTGTGGGAGGAGGCCCGACCGGGCTAGCCTGCGCTATTGAATGCCTGCGCCGGGACCTCTCCTACGTCGTGCTGGAAAAGGGCTGCCTGGTCCAGTCCCTGGTGAACTACCCGGTCAACATGCTGTTTTTCACCACCGTTGAATTGCTGGAGATCGGTGACGTCCCCCTGACCGCCGGGCGCGACAAGCCCACGCGGGTCGAGACCCTGAAGTACTACCGGCGCGTGGCCCAGCATTACGGACTGCGGGTGCGGCAGTACGAGGTCGCGCAACGGATGGAGGGCGCCGATGGCAACTTCACGGTCCGCTCGCGCACCCGCACCGGCCAGGATCGCTGCTACCGCGCGCGCAAACTGGTGCTGGCCGCCGGCAACTACGGCCAGCCAAATTTGCTGGGCATTCCCGGCGAGCAGCTGGAAAAGGTCTCCCACTACTACCGGGAAGCCCACCCCTACTACGACAGCGACGTCGCCGTCATTGGCGGAAAGAACTCGGCGGCCGAAGCCGCCCTGGAGCTCTACCGGCACGGCGCCCGTGTCACATTGATCCACCGCGGCCCGGCGGTTTCCGAGAAGGTGAAGTACTGGGTCAAGCCGGATCTGGAGAACCGCATCAAGAATGGAGAAATCCGCGCCCTGTTCAATACCTCGGTCAGAGAGATCCAGCCGGAATACATCCTGCTCCAATCGGGGCTCCAATCGGGCGTGCAATCGGGGGCGCAATCGGGAAACGGTAGCGATCGGCTGAGGAATGATTTTGTCCTGGCCATGACCGGTTACCACCCTGACGTGGCGCTTCTGGCCCACGTGGGTGTGACCCTGGACCCGATTTCCGGCCGCCCGGACTGTGACCCGGAAACCTACCAGACGAATGTGGCGGGAATCTATCTGGCCGGCGTGCTAGTCGCCGGCATGCAATCTGCCGAAATCTTCATTGAGAACGGCCGCTTTCACGGCCGTCAGATCGCCGCCCACATTTCTCAGTTACTGGGGTCTCAGCTACTAAAGCAGCGCGCCTGAGCCAAAAACCTGAGCCGAAGAGTGGCTGCGTAACTCTTTCAGCAGCTGCTCTTGTTGAACGGCGTGACGCCTGCTGCTTCGTCCAGCACACTCCGTGTTATAGTAGGTACGTATGGTTGGTGAAGTTTGGAAGACGGCGTCAGCGCTGGCCAAGGGAATGGCGGTGACCTTCAAGCACCTGTTCCGGCCAACCGTGACGGAGAATTATCCCGACGAGCCGCCGAACTTTGAAGCGCGCTTCCGGGGCGTACATGTGCTGCAGCGCGATGGGAACGGGCTGGAAAAGTGCGTGGCGTGCTTCCTGTGCGCTGCCGCCTGTCCCTCCAACTGCATCTACATCGAGGCCGCCGAGAACACCGAAACCCAGCGCATCAGTGCCGGCGAGCGCTATGCCACGGTCTATAACATTGATTACAACCGCTGCATCTTCTGCGGTTACTGTGTCGAAGCTTGCCCCACCGACGCCATCACCCACGGGCACGCTTTCGAGATTGCCAGCTACAACACCACCTCTCTCGTTTACCGCAAGGAGCAGTTGCTGGCGCCGGGCAAGCCGCTGCCTGTGACCACTGCAACCCAGTAAACTGGCAGCTATGCCGGCTCACGCCGGGGCAGGCCGCCGCCAGCCCCGGACGGCACCCTGTGAGCCGCGCACGCAGAGAAGCTTCACAAGCCCGGTCTTGCAGCACGCGCCAAACTACATCAGCGCTCAGGTAGGAACGGGGCTAGTAGCAGCGGCTCCGGTGACGCTCCCAGGATGACGGGAGCAAGCAATTGTGCCGTCAGCAGCCCCAGCAGGATTCCGTTGCGGAAGTGTCCGGTGGCGAGGAAGTAACCCGGCAGGGCCGTGGGTCCAATCCGGGGACGCCCATCCGGGGAGGCTGGGCGCAGGCCGGTCCAGGTTTCAAGCGTGGGCGATTCTGTTAAGCGTGGCACCAGCCGCTCAGCGGCAGCGTGGAGCCGAGCAATCGCGGCAGGGTCGACGGTCTTGTCAAAGCCGGCTTCTTCCATGGTGCTGCCGATGAACAGGCGCCCATCGTCTTTCGGCACCACGTACACCCCCACAGTGTGCAGGACATGGGTCAACGACCAGCCCCGGATGGCGACGGCGAGCATCTGCCCCTTTACCGGACGGATGGATGCCGTCTCAGCTCCGGTGGCCGCAATGGTCGAAGCCCATGCGCCGGCTGCGTTCACCACGGCGTCAGCGGCCAGGAGTGACCCGTCGGCCAACAAGACGCCTGTGGCATGCCCGTTTTGCTCAGCCACCTCAACTGCCGTGCCTTGACGGATATCAACGCCCCGGCGGCGACAGGCCTCGACCAGCGCAGCGGCCAGGCGCCGGCTGTCGACCTGGCTTTCGCCCGGCAGCAGGTAGCCGCCCGGCGCGCGCACCTCCGGCTCCAGCACGCGGACTTCCTGCGCGTCCAGATGCACGATGGGGATGCCTCGTTCGCGCTGCCAGGAGAAGTGTCGTTCCACCTCCTCGCGTATCTCATCGGAGTAGTACAAGAACATCGCACCTGCGGCACGATAGCCAGTGGTCAGGCCTGTTTCCTGTTCCAGTTCGCGGATGGACTCCGGGTAGCGAGTCGCCGCCTCCAGGCACAACTCGAAGAAGTCTCCGGGAGTGGCGGCTTCCGCTGAAGGTGCCAGCATGCCGGCGGCCGCCCAGGTGGCTTCGTTGGCTGGTTCCTGCCGCTCCACGAGTACCACATCGGCCCCTCGCTGCCGCAATTCGCGCGCCAGCGCCAGGCCGATGATCCCGGCTCCAATGATGGCAATCTTCATACCTGTCCCTGGCCTGTCCCTGGCCCGTCCCTGTGGGTTACGTGAACGGCAGTCCTTGAACCACGCGGTAGGTGTCGCGTGCAATGAGCAATTCTTCGTCGGTGGGGATGACCCAGATGGCCACGCGGCTGCTGGGCAGCGACACCAGGCCTTCCCGCCCGGCCAGCGACAAGTTGCGGGTTTCATCAAGCTGGCAGCCCAGCGCATCCAGGCGCTCGCAAATCATCTGGCGAACCAGTGCGGCGTTCTGTCCGATGCCTCCGGTAAAGATCAGTCCATCCAGACGTCCTAACGTCGCCCAATATGCCCCGATGTACTTTCGGATGCGGTAACAGAACACCTCGACGGCCAGCTTGGAGCGCTCATCGCCGGCGGTCATCGAGTTCAACACCGTGCGCATGTCGTTGGATTCGCCGCTGATTCCATAGAGGCCGCTCCAGCGATTCAACAGCGTAGCTACCTCGTGCGGCGCCAGCTCCTCCTTGGTCATCAGGTGCAGCACGATCGCCGGATCTAGGTCGCCCGATCGCGTGCCCATCATCACGCCTTCCAGCGGAGTGAATCCCATCGAAGTGTCCACCGACTGCCCGTTCTCGAGCGCCGTCACCGAGCAGCCGTTGCCCAAGTGGCAGACGATCACGTTGGCCGTGGCGCCTTCCGCCCCGCTCAGTTGCCGGTAGCGGAAGAAGACGTAGCGGACCGAAGTGCCGTGGAACCCGTACCGCCGGATACGCTGGCGGCGGTAATACTCGCAGGGCAGCCCGTAGAGGAAGGCGCGCGGGGGCAGGGTGTGGTGGAAGGCGGTGTCGAAGACCGCCACCTGCG
This sequence comes from Terriglobia bacterium, assembly GCA_047514915.1. Lineage (GTDB taxonomy): Bacteria > Acidobacteriota > Terriglobia > JAJPHL01 > JAPKYU01 > CBDBKE01. The sequence goes on along the minus strand of JAKZXP010000057.1, from coordinate 459 downwards.
GCAGTTCCGGGAACAGGTCCCGGCAGACGAAGTAGCCTTTCAGGTTATGGGGATTGTGCAGCGGCGCCAGCGGAGTCGCCCGCTCGATGCCGTGGAGCACCTCCTCGTCCATCAGCTGCGATTGGGTGAAGTGCTCGCCCCCGTGCACCACGCGGTGTCCAATGGCCTCGATGGTGACCTTTTGCCGCCGCCGCTCCTGGGCGGGCGCGCTCGCGGTCGAGCCGGCCTCTGCCGGCTTCGGTTGCGGGCCCCGTTTCAGCAAGCCTATGACACGCGAGATGGCAGCATGGTGGTTCAGCAGTTCTTCCATGCTGCGCTTCGGCGGGCGTTCGCCGAAAGTGTGGGTGAAGATAGCCTCCGCGGTCCCGATTTTTTCAATCATGCCGCTCAGGTGCACCGCGTCGGTGTGGGCGGCGATGCGTTCGCTATTGGTCTCGATCACTTGGAACTTCACTGACG
>JAKZXP010000056.1:0-5336 GCA_047514915.1 Terriglobia bacterium | reverse complement strand
GGAGGAGCCGGAGAGACAACTGAGGCAGTCGGCCGAGCAACTGCGGCTGTTGACGGAAGCCTACGACGCGCACCTGACGGAGATGCTCAACGTCCCCGAAAATGTGGAGCAGCTGCTCGGTACTGTGCGCACCGAGCAACTGCTGGCTGAGGCGCAGGCGCGAAAGGCACCGCGGAAAGAACTGAGCGCCCTGAAGGAAAAGCTAGAGATCCAGCGCCAGCTAGTTGATGACTTTTATAACGCAGCGCAGCAGTTGGGGCTATTGCCCTGCTTCGCCGCCGCCTACGAGACGGCGAACGTCTACCAGGACTACTGCCCGCCGATCCATCCGCAGCAACTGAAACGCGCCCTGCTGGACTCTTCCGAACGCAAGAAGGTGGCCGACCTGATCACGCATTACAAGCTGACCCGGGCCAGCGTAGCCACCCTGGAAGAGGCCGCCGCTCGAGTGCGTACCTGTCAACCACGTGACCTCCGCGCCTTTCTCGTTCGCTTCGTTCGCGATTTCCTGCGGCACCACCGCGACAATTGCCTGCTACAGGCCCTGCAAGGCCTGATGGAGCGGGTCAACCTGCTGTTTGAGGAAAAACCCCGGCAGCTTTCCCGAATCAACAACACCCTGTACGAGTTCCTGCTGCCGGCGGAGGACAAGCCGCAGGACGAACAGATACTAGGCCACGTGATTCTGAAAGCCGACGTGCGTGACTCCACCCGGCTCACCGCCGACCTGTTCGCCCGCGGCCTGAATCCGGCCAGCCACTTCAGTCTGAACTTTTACCAACCGCTGAACAAGCTGCTGCCCAAGTACGCCGGTGAGAAGGTGTTCATTGAGGGCGACGCGGTGATTCTGGCAATGTTCGAGAAACAAGGTGCGGCGCTGGGCGGTTATCCCGTGGCCCGGGCCTGTGGCTTGGCGCGGGAGATCATGGCCGTGGTCGAGCAATACAATGCGAGGGCCGAGAAGGCGGACTTGCCGCGGCTGGAGATCGGCATCGGAATCTGCTGGCAGAACTCGACGCCCATGTACCTGCTGGACGGCGAGACCCGGATCATGATCTCCTCGGCCATCAACCTGGCCGACCGGCTCAGCGGGTGCAGCAAGCTGGCCCGCCGCGCGCTGAACAGCAAGCAGTTGCTCTTCCGGGCGTTCGTGTTCCAGACCATCACCGAAGAGGCCGCCGCAGGCGCCATGGAAGAGTTCCTGGTCCGCTACAACACCGGGATTTGCCTGAGCGAGGAGGCGTTTGACAAACTGCAAGAGGAAATTTCGCTCCAGCCGGTCGAGCTGGAGATGCCCCTGCTCTGGGAGCCGGAAAAGGTGACGCTGCACTGTGGTGCCTTCCCCTTGCCCAACGAAGTGTTCCAGCGGCTGGTGGTGCGCGAAGCGCAGATTCCCTTTGTGGATGCCCACTCCTTCAGCTTGAAGGAGTACACCCAGCGGCGCTACTACGAAGTATGCACCAACCACCTGGTGTATCGGTACACCGAGCGGGCCCTGGAACGGACTGCCTCCCGTTGACGGCCACCGCCTGCCGCCTTCGGATATCGAGCTATACTGGGCCTGGAAGGTAATCGGGTCTGGTGACTCGCCCGGCCTTCAAAGCCGGTGGCTGTTTCTCACGAGCAGCGATGGGTTCGATTCCCATAACCTTCCGCCAGCTCTGATTGAGTCATTGCCGATGGGCTGATTGCCGCCGATGGGCTGATGGGCTGATTGCCGATTGAGTGAGCCTCGGCGAGGGCTCGCGAAGATCAGGTAAGGGCAAACAGTTATCGTACCGCTCGGTTCATGTCGGGATCACCCGATGGTTCGTTCTGGTAGGCGCCGCCGCCGGTTCAGCTCTGGCAAAGAAGTTCGGGCGATCGCGCGCGAGCGCCTGGGCACGCCTCCTCCCTCCCGCCCCATTCCGGATACGCGGAAACGAAAGACCCCCAAGCACAAGAAAAACCTGCTGCGGGAAGTCGACCGGGATTAGAAACCCCCGACGGGGGCTAGTTCTTGGAGCTTCAACCGGACTGCCATTCCGGGACCTCGTCCGCTTCCCCAAAAGGCACGAAACCCTTTCTGCCGGGGAGCATCTCCAGCCTACGGCCCATCTGGACCAGCTCTTTGCGTACGAAACCGACCGAGGTCTGCAGGATGTCACCGGCCTGACCGATCAGGAAGACCGTGGGGACGTGAGTCAGGCCGTAGGCATTTGATACCGGATAGTTGTGTTCTACATTCTCCAGGAGCACCGGCATGCTGAGCCCGTATTCGGTGGCGAACGTTAGCGCCTCCTCCGGCTCATCCTGGCTGACAGCCCAGATGTGCGCCTTGGTTTCGCGGAAATGGTGCTGAAACCGTTCCAGGAATGGAAAGGTGAGTTGGCAGACCGGACAGCTTGACTTGAAGAAAGCGGCCAGCACCGGCCCCCCTTTCAACGATTCCGCCAACGAATATGTCTTGTTGTCCAGGCCCGGCAGAAGAAAGTCCGCCGCCCGCGACTCTGCCTCCAAAGCACTCATACGCCGCTTCCTCCCTATCAGTGTGGATATAACCTGCCGAGCATGAGGTGTCAACTTGCGCCGGCACTTATCCTAAGCTGGCCAGTGCCAGCGCAGGCCACTGCCAGCCACGCCAGCCACTGCCAGCCACGAAGGCCACTGCCAGCCACGCAGGCCACTGCCAGCCACGAAGGCCCCTGTCAGCCACGACCGCCACGAAGTTTCCGGCCCAGAGCATTTGCGGCAATCAGAAGCGGGTCCCAAACCGGGGCGAACGGCGGCGCATAACTCAAGTCCAGGCCAGCCAGTTGCTCAATATTCATACGCGCATGCAGGGCCGTGGCCACCACGTCGACCCGCTTGGCCACCCCTTCCTCGCCGACCAGCTGCCCCCCTAGGAGGCGTCCACTGGCGCGGTCAGCCAGCAGCTTCACCCGCATCTGCTTGGCTCCAAAGTAGTGGGCACGGCTCCCGTGCTCGATGACGGCGGTGACCACGCGGAACCCGCCGGCTCGCGCTTCGGGTTCCGACAAACCAGTGCGGCCGCACTCCAGTTCGAACACCCGGGTGACAGTGGTACCTACGATGCCTGCAAAGCGCGCGTTGCCACCGGCGGCATTCTCGCCCGCGACGCGGCCCTGTTTGTTTGCGGTCGTGCCCAGGGGGATGTAGACAGGACGCCCGGTTACCAGGTGAACCGTATGAGCACAATCGCCGGCGGCATAGACGCCGGGCAGGCTGGTTTGCATCCGCTCATCCACTACGATTGCACCCCTCACCCCGGTGGCCAGGCCGGCGGCCAGGGCCACCTCGGAGCGTGGCACAACGCCGGTGGCCACCAACGCCAGGTCCGCCTCGTGCCGCCCGGCGGCAGACAGCACCTGCTGCACGCGCCCCTGCCCCAGGATCGCGGTAGCCGGAGTGCCCTTGAACACTTCCACGCCGTGTTGCAATAGCCTCTGTTCCAGCAGCTCGGTGATTTCCGGATCGAATCCCTCTAATAGCTCGCTGCCGCAGTGGAGCACCACAACGTGCAGACCTCGCTGGCGCAGCGCCTCGGCGTACTCCAGCCCAATATAGCCACCGCCTAGAATGACGGCCCGACGAGGCCGCTGGCCGGTTTCCAGGAAGGCCAGTAAGGCCAGCGTCCCTGCCAGGTTGTTCCCTTGGAAGACGCCTGGTAAATCCATGCCGGGGATGGAGGGCCAGTCTGGCCGGGTGCCCGTGGCCAGAACCAACCGGTCGTAAGGGAACAGGTGTTCTTGCCCGGTCTCGACGGCCAGGGCGCGCACCCTCCGCCGTCCCGGCTCGATCTCAACCACCCGCATGCCAACCAGGACCTCGATGTTGCGCTGCTCCCGAAAAAAATCGGCCGAGTACACCAGCAGATCCTCGGCTCTCCGCACCTGCCCGCTGAGTAAATAGGCCAAGCCGCAGGCGCTGTATGAGATATGGTGCCCCTGTTCCAGAACCGTGATATGCAGCCGCGAGTCCAGCCGGCGCGCCCGGCTGGCCGCACTCAGTCCTGCACCCTGTCCTCCAACTACCAACAACCGGTTAGCCAGCATGCGAACCGCCAGATAGACAACCAGATAGACAAGTAGATATACAACGGAAACAGAGCGTTGATGGCCAAAATTCGCAGAGGGCAGGAGCGACCGTGCGCCGAGAGTCTTTCCCCTCCAGCACATAGCCGTTGCGGGTTCGCCCGAGGTGACCAGCCATTGGCGCGATGATCGAGGACGACCCACCGCGGGAGTATGGTCGGCTAGCCCTGGATTTCGGAGGAGTCCACTTAAGCTACCCGAGCGTGAGCGAGGAGTCCACTTAAGCTACCCGAGCGTGAGCAAGGTGCGCTATGATCAAGCTCAGGCCGTCATGAAGTCCTGGCATGTCCTGCTTTTCCTTTTCTCCAGCACCGTCTTCAGTCAGGTCACGCTGGTTTCACCCGAAGAAGGCCGGCGGGCGCTGAAGGAGCTTCCCGCCGCTCCGCCTGCCGCGGCGAAGACGGCCAGCCGGCCTCCTGCAAGTTCCACTCCCACGACTGGCCCGAAGCGCGGCACCATCCTCCCAGACACCTTCGCCGGATGGGCGGGCACGGCTGCCCGGACCTTTGGGCGCTACAGCGCGGCCACGCTTGCTGGAGACGAAGCGCCCATCCTGGTGGAATACGGGTACGTTGGGGCTGAGCGGCGGCAGTTCACCAAAGAGAGCCAGACCCTGAGCGTGGAAGCCGTACGCCTGAAAGACGCCTCGGGCAGCTATGGGCTGTTCACCTTATATCGCGGGCAGGACTGGACCACCCGGGAAACCGGCACGGAGCAGCTTGCCTGGCGCGGAACTGATTTCTTGCTGCGGAAGGAGGAAGTGCTGGTCCGTGCGTCTTTGCAGGGGCGCTCGTCCAACGCCCGGCTCAGCGTCGCCGAGCTCCGCGAATTGGCTGCTGGACTTGAGACCTTGGGCGGAGGTCCGCTGCCGCCCCTGCGACTGTATCTTCCCGAGCGTGGTGTTCTCCCCGAGAGCCGCAAATACATCCTGGGGCCAGTGGCCCTTGCTCGCTTAGCCCCCGAGATTCCGGCGAAACTGGTGGACTTCGAGATGGGCGCCGAAGCCAACCTGGCCCGCTACCAATTTCCGGGAAAGCCACCGTTGACCTTGCTGCTGCTCAGCTATCCCATAGCACAACTGGCGGCAAGCAAGATGAAAGCCTGGCAAGACTTACCTGCCGAAAGTAGCGACTCGGTCGCTCAGCAGTTATACGCTCGTCGAGTTGGCCCGCTGGTGGGATTTGTTCTCGGCGCCACGGAAAAGAGCCAAGCCGATCAGCTTCTGAACCGCATCTCCTACAC
>JAKZXP010000055.1:0-6918 GCA_047514915.1 Terriglobia bacterium | reverse complement strand
CCTTCGGGCCAGGAGACAGTTGGTACCGAAGGTCTTGGTCGGTTTTTTGTTCACGCCGTACATCTCCAGCGTGCTCGGCGACTCCTTGGAGAGATCCATTAGTTCTGGAGCGGCCATCTGCATTCGGAACGCCAGCTCGTAGGAGGCGATGCGTGAGGCGATCTCAACGTCTCCAGTCTTATCACGGTTGATCTCATTGAGATCCCGGAGAGCGTCCAGAGTGGAACGCTGCATTTCCCGGTTGACTCCGGGCGGATCCGAGAGATAGAGGACAGGGTCACCTGTGTTCCGGAAAGTGACCCCTTGATTCGTGGACGGGAGAAATCCGCTGGACCAGTTCCCAGTGCCTGCCCCCGGAGAGGTGCCTCCAGAGCGGAGCACGACAAACCCCGGTAAGCTCTCCGACTCGCTTCCCAGACCGTAGAGAGCCCACGCGCCCATCGAGGGCCGCCCCACCAACGGTGTCCCGCACTGGAGCATTAGCTGGGCCGGGTGGTGGTTGAACTGCTCCGTGTACATCGACCGGATCATGCAGATGTCGTCGGCACGGCTCGCAATGTGGGGCAGCCAATCCGAAAACTCAATGCCGCTTTGCCCGTAGCGCCGGAACGAGCGCGGGCTCGCCCAAACCTTGGCCGTCGGTTTGATGAAGGCCAACTTCAAACCCTTGGTCATGGAAGGCGGCAGAGATTGGCCTTCCCATTTCTTCATCTCCGGCTTGGCATCAAACAGATCGACTTGACTCGGCCCGCCGTCCATGTACAGGAAGATAACGTTTTTTACCTTTGCAGGGAAATGGGGGGACTTGGGAGCAAGCGGGTTAACCTTTTTCGACGTTTGGGTAGGGTCACCCGCAAAGCCTTCGGCCTGCAACAGGTGCCAGAAAGCAACTGTCCCTAATCCCGCAGCTGTATCGCGCAAGAAGCTTCGGCGACTTTGGAGGGACTTGATCTCTTGCCAGTCCATCGAGGTGTCCTCCGCCAGAGTTTACATTATTTTAGGGGCTGTCAAGAAGGGCCGCAGATCTGCCACCAGTGCGTGGCCACCCGCCGCCCCTAGTGCAGACCTCTGGTCCCGCGCAGGCAATCCGTAGGTCATCGAGGATCATGGCTTGAACAACCTGACCTCGACTTCGTAAGTGACCGACTGGCCAGGACGAAGGATCGCCATGCCGGTGCGTTCCTGTTGGGGACCCCAGACCTTGCTGAATGGGTCGGTCCAATGGGTTTGCGGTTCGATCGCAATGAGAGGCTCATCGGTAGGCGCCGCTACCTGAAAGGCCTGGATCGAGGGGCTCAGGGCAGTGACGCGAACCCCGTAGCCCGCTAAGCTATCGACTACAGAGGCGGCCGCGTGGCCGTCCGGATTCCTGACCAGACCTACGAAGCAATCATCTATGTACATCTGCCCGAGCTCCTTGCCCTGGGCTTCAGAAAAATCGAACGGCGTGCCCTGAATGGCGGCGACCTCCCCAGTGGGGAAGACATCGTCGTAATTGTTTACCAGAAGCCGCTTTCGCGCCGGAAGGTGCAGCCTCGCCTGCTCTCGCTTGCCGCTCGGGAACAAGAAGTAGGGATGCCAGGCGACTCCCATCGGCAACAACTCGTCGCCAATGTTTTTGGCCGTGACCGAGAACACGAACGAATCGGCCCGCAGAGTTGCGGTCACAGTGAGAAAAGTCTTCGACAACCACTGGCCCTGGAAGTCTCCCGCATCGAGCCGCCCGGTCACCTTCGCCTCGCCCGGGCCGGACTCCAAAGTGACTTCGTCCATTCGGTTTCGCAGAAACAGCCCGTGCACCGCACACTTCTCCGCTCCCGGCGCCTTACCCTGGCCGGTCGCCGGCAGCTTGACGGCCTTGTCCAGAATCCGAGCCTGGATGCGGTTTTCATCAGGCAGGAATTCCCCACGAATGCGGTTTGCGTAGGGAAGGAGAATCGCACCTCCCATTTGATATGATTGCTCTCCGTAAGAGTCCTGAGGGCCGCCGTTCATGATCTCCCTGACGGCCTCAAGAGAAGGCGATTGGAACATCTCGAAGGTGCCCCTACCCGGCAAGTAAGCCTGCATTTGGTAAATGTTCATGGAGCGCCCGGGAAGAATGTAGACCTTCAGTATTTGGAGCCCTCCATTGCCTGACTTGGGTGCGTTCAATACGACGACCGGTTCACCGCCCACGGTGGCGTTTATCTTCTTTGCCGAAAACGCCTCCTTTGGGGCCGGCGGAGCCTGCTGGTCGTAGCCGCAACCTACGATAAGGGTTACTAGGAGTAAGCCAGTAAGGACGGCAAGTTCTCTCGCTGCTGCCATGTGCAAAAGCCTTTCTTAGAGACTCGAACTGACCCCCAGTGCGTAGTCGAGCCGAAAGCCTCCACTGGGGGGCAACCGCTAGCGGCGGGTCCGCGAGCGGGGTTCAACGCGGATAGCTAACAGCACGTGGGTGGGCTCGCCCTCGACGACCGCAGGGGCGAACTGGAATTGCCGTAAGGCAGCTTCCAACGCAGGGTCGGTGGCGTCTTCCATCGGGCGGAGGCTGGCTACCTTTCCTTCCGTGTCCACCAGAAGCAAATAGGAACAGGGGCGATTCTGCAAACCCGTGGGCAGGGGTGCCACTCGCAGTGGCGGCAGGTGGCGGGCCCGCATGGGCACAAACAGCGGCGTATCGGTCGGAATCTTCCAGAAGCGCGCTGGGGATACCTTCACTTTCGCCGACTCTACCCACCCCTGGTCTTTCTTCCCCGGGATGTGGACCCGTGCCAGGAGCGCCCTGCCAGTGTCGCGCGCCGGGAGCAGAAAGGTGAACTGGAAGGCTGAGGACTCTTTCGGCAGCCGCGCGGCAATCTTGGCACCCGTAAATTGCAGGCGCCAGCGGCCGGTGGGCTCCACTTCGGCCACCATGGGGGAGATTGGATCAGGTGCCTCATAAATGGCAGCAAAGTGCCCCCGCGGCGTCACTACCTGCGCCAGGCAGACAGAAGCCAGCAAGGCACTGAGCAGCGGGGTTGCCAAAGCCTTCGTCATATGCTCAAAGTAGCGGCCCAAGCCAATCCTCCTCGCCGATGGCTGCTGAGTCAAATCGTCCAGCGGAGCAGGGCCGCTCCCGCCGTATATCCTGCCCCCACGGCCGTCAGCAGCACCAGATCCCCCTTGTTGAGTTTTCCGGCCTGCACACCCGTGGCCAGCGCCAGAGGAATGGTGGCGGCGGTTGTGTTGCCGAACTCATCAATGTTGATGATCACTTGGTCGCACCCCAGACCCAGACGCTCCGCCGTGGCCTCGATGATGCGCCGGTTGGCCTGGTGGGGAACCAGGACCCGGACGTCGCGCCCCGTCAGCCCGTTGCGGTCCAACAGCGTCTTGCAGATGTCGTACATCTTGCGGACTGCGTATTTGAATACCTGCCGTCCGTCCTGGTGCACGTAGTGCATGCGCTGGCGCACGGTTTCTTCGCTGGCCGGGCGAAGGCTGCCGCCGGCTGGCATGTGCAAGGAAGCGCCGCCGGAGCCGTCAATTTCGTGCAGGTAATCGATCAGGCCCTGCTCGCCGGACGCGGCTGGCTCCAACAGCACGGCGCCGGCGGCATCCCCGAACAGCACGCAGGTGGCGCGGTGGGTGTAATCAACGATGCTGGACATGGTGTCGGCGCCAATGACCAGGACGCGCCGGTGCGCCCCGTTGGCAATAAATTGGGCGCCCACGATCATCGCGTAAAGGAAGCCGGAGCAGGCGGCTGACAGATCGAAGCCCCAGGCGCCGCGCGCCCCGAGCTTGTCCTGGACCAAGCAGGCGGTGGCCGGGAACAACATATCGGGGGTCACGGTGGCGACCAGAATCACTTCCACGTCCTGCGGATCCAGGCCGCGGGCTGCCAGCGCCGTACGGGCCGCTGCCACCGCCATGTCGGAGGTAGCCATCCCGTCGCTGACCAAGTGCCGCGTGTGAATTCCCGTCCGCTCCAGGATCCACTGCTCGGTGGTATCCAGCATCTGTTCCAGGTCAGCATTCGTCAGCACGCGGGGAGGAACGTAGACTCCCAGGGAGGAGATTTTCATCCGCGATTGAGTCAAGGAAGCCTCGCCACACGCAGAAGCTGAGTTTGTGTCCACAAGACGCCGTCTATTCTGCCATATTCAGCGCAAAGTCCGAACCGCGAAATGGAGAAGACCGCTGGGACACAACGCAGCGGCACCACGCTGCCGTCTGGCAGCGGCGCACTTCATCGCCGTGGTGGGCTACCGTCGTCGTCGTGGGCTCCCTCTGGCCAGCTCTCGTTCTTGAACGGCACCGGCGCGGGCACGCGAGCCCGGGTCATTGATGGACCAGTCGTAGCGGAAGAATTCTATTCTTGGGTTCCTCAGCGAATTCAGTGCTTGCAAGTTCCTGGGGGTTAGATACGGGAGGATATAGTCGAGCAGGGTGACCTTGCGGTCGGGGTTCCGCCTGCGGAGGTGCTGAAGAAAATCCTCCTCGTAGTCGCTCAGGTTGTAAAGCCCCGACAGGTAGACTCGTTTCGCGGTCGTGTCTATCGTGAGGTTTCGCTGTTGGTTAATGAACAGGCGGGCGGCTCGCTCCAACTGCTCCTGGAGCGCGGGGCCAGTGAAAGCCTCACGAGGCAGCAAGGGGCAACTCAGGGAGGCACAGACCAGGGTGAAGTGAATACGCGGGTCGCCGAATCGCCTGCGAATCATCTGGTTCTCCAGATGCGTCAGCGTCATCTGCTGGCCGCCGGCCAGAAACTTTCGCCGCCAGAAAAAGCTGTAGAGGAACCCCATATCGCGCACGCTGTTCACCGGGTAGGCAGCCGAGACCGCTTTCAGCACAAACGCATTGTAGGCGTTCAGCCAGTAGGCGAGCTGATCGTCGCGGGTGGGAAAAAGATGCGGGCGGTTGGCCGGGCTGGTCACGGCCAGCATCTCCACATAGCGGTCCAGCTCGGCTGGATTCTTCTTCAGGCCGGCGTAGTCGACTTCGCCGATCTCGTTCACATACCCCTTCAACACCCGGTCCAACGGCGTATGGTCAAAGCCGCTGGCCCATCCATCTCCAGCGAGAGTGAGCGTCAGGAGAACGAGTAAGGCAAGTACCCGCATACATTGCACCTGCATACATTGCAATAGATGCAGCCGCCCCAGCGAAGGTGCACACCGGGTCAAGCCGAAATGGCTTTGCCGATTTGCACCAGCCCGGACTTGGGCGGCGCCAGACCGAAGCTGAGGACGTCCATCGGGCAGACGGTGACGCAGATGCCGCAGCCAATGCAACTGGAGTTGGCGTTGGTAATGGACTCCTGCTTGAGGGCGAAGCGCATCACGTCAATTCCCACCAGGCAGTTGCGGGTGCACTCGCCACAGGCGATGCACTTCTCGTTGGAGGCAATGCGGTACCGGCTGATGTTCAGCCGGGCGTAGACGTGGCTGAACAGCTCCATCATCTTGGCCAGCGGGCACCAGTAGCGACACCAGACTTTGCCGCCAAAAAACGGATACAGCGTCAGCGGAAGAATGCCTACCAGCCAGATATCTGCGACGATCCGGTAGATGTAGATGCCCCGCTGGGCGGGCTTGTTGAACGCTTCCACAACATCGCGCCCCAGCATCAGTGCGGTGATCACGATGGCCGCAGTGAACACCACCCAGTTCATCTTCTCCCAGCGCAGGCTGGCTTTGACCTTGGGCGCCAGGTGGCGCCAGCGGTCCCCTAAGGTCTCCGCCAAGCCGCCACAGCCGCAGATCCAGGAGCAGTAGCGCTTGCCGTGCCAGACGACCATCAGCGGGATGATGCCGAAAGCCAGCAACACCCCCCAGATCACCCAAATCTGGTGCGGATTGTAGAAGAAGTTGTAGAAGAACAGCGGCCAGGCGTAGACGATGCCATAGCTGCGCCAGCTCTGCTCGGCAAAGGTGGGGTCGCTGGCCAGCCGCTCACCTACCCACTGGTAGCGGATGGCCCACTGGAACAGGAATTCCGGCACCAGGAAAAAGAAGACCCATTGGAAACCAATCAGGCTGGAGAAGCGCCAGATTTGGAATTTGTCCTGCCGGTCCAGGCCCCAGCGCTTCAGTGCCTGCAAGCCGAAGAAGGTCATCACCACGGTGTACAGCACCGTGTACCAAAACTGCACCGGGCGGTTGCCGAAATCGAACAGGTGATAGGCCCAGCCGGTGTAGGGCCAGAATTCCTGGTCCGGGCCAACCTTGATCCCGTACAGCGAGTAGAAGCTGAAGAAGGTAACGCCCAGCAACGACCACCGCTGGCCCCGCACTGCGGTCACCAGCAAGGTGCCGAACGCACCGGCCGCCACCAGACCGCCGAGCCAGCGGGGCATTTGCCGCGCCACGTCCAGCGAAGCCTGGCCGCCCATGACCCACAACCCCAGCAGGGTGGCCAGCACCAGCGCCGCTGACCTCCCCAGGCTGCCCGTCCACTCGTTTTCCAGCCTCAGCCCCAACGACTTCAGGAATTGCCCGGGAAATTCCGAGCCAGTCAGCACAAAGGCATGGTCGTAAGAAACTTTTTCGTTGGTTGTCTTGCCGTCTTTCTCGATTTTAAGGGTGGCCTCCTGCACCCCAAACTCGGTGACGTTGGAGCTCAAGATAGGCCGGAGGCGTCTGGCAGCAATGGCTTCCTGGAGCAGGCGCTCGTTGTCCTTGAAGAGCCGATAGAACTGCTCGCCGCGGTAGCTGAGCGTGACCTGGTTGCGCTCGCTCAGGGTGAGGGCCGCTTCGGCCGCCGAGTTGCCGCCGCCGACTACCAGGATCTGCTCGTCATGGTACAGCTTCGGACTAAAGAGGCGGTGATAGACCCGCTCGTGCTCCTCGCCGGGAACTCCCAACCGGCGGGGGTTGCCCCGCTGTCCGGTGGCCAGGACGATCCGCTGGGCTTGGTACTGTTTGCCCTGCTCCGAATGCAGTGTGAAGC
>JAKZXP010000054.1:0-2596 GCA_047514915.1 Terriglobia bacterium | reverse complement strand
AGAGACCGGCCTTCCAGGCCTATTGGCCTTGTTGTTGCTGTGCGGAGCGCTGCTGGCGCACGCCTACCGCCTGAGCCGTCACAGCGAGGCCGCCGTGGCGGCACTCGGCTGCTTCCTGTTTGCTTTCTGGTGCGGTCAGATGGTGCAGATGCTCTCCGGCGACACCCTCACCTACTGGCGGGTCACTCCTGTTTACTTTGTCATTCTGGGCGCAGCCATACGGCGCAGCCGCACGCTAGCGGGAGGGTTCCCGAGCCTGCGATGAGCCGTCCAACGATTCTAATCGCGGACCAGTTTTCGGAATTGGGCGGCGCCCAGCGTTCCCTGCTGGAGCTGCTCCCGGCACTGGCCGAGTCTTACACTCCGGTGGTGGCGCTGCCCGGCCCTGGGCCGCTCACCGCCGAGCTGGAGCGCCTGCAGATTCGCTGGGAGCCGCTGGTGCTGGGACATTACCGCTCGGGAGCCAAGTCACCGGCCGACATGCTGCGCTATGCGCTGCGCCAGCCGGCATTGGTCGCGCGCCTCACGCAATTGGCGCACGTGCTGCGGGCGGCCCTGCTTTACGCCAACGGGCCGCGCTTGTTTCCTGCCACGGCGGTGGTCGCCCGCCGCTCGGACCTTTCGCTGCTTTGGCACCTGCATCTGGAACTGGCATCGGGCCGCGAGCGGCGCCTGGTACAGGCGGCGGCTCGCCTGGCCCGCCCGGCGGTGGTGGCTTGCAGTCACGCGTGCCTGCGGCCGTTCCCGCGCCGCAGCCTGATTCGGCGAAGCGCTGAGGTCGTCTACAACGGCGTTCCTCCAGTAAAACTCCCCAGCCAGCAAGCTCAACGGAGCTCAGCTATGGCTCCTTTGCATCGGCCGGTCATCGGAATCATCGGTGCGCTTCATCCCGACAAGGGCCAGCTTGATCTGCTGCGCGCCGCGCCCGAAGTGTTGCGGGCCTTTCCGGAAGCACGGTTTCGGCTGGTGGGGGCTGTGACCGATGAAGCATACGCCCGCCGGCTTTACCAGCGGGCAAAGGCGTTGGGAGCCAGACGGGTGGAATTTTCCGGGGCGGTCCCCTCCCCCACAGACGCCCTGGCCGGCCTCGACGTGCTGGCGGTTGCCTCGCACCGGGAGGCCCTGGGGCGGGTGATCCTGGAAGCGTTCGCGGGCGGCATTGCAGTGGTAGCCTCCGACGCCGGCGGCATCCCGGAAGTGGTTGAGCCCGAGTACAACGGCCTGCTGTTCCCCCTCGGCAATGCCGGCGAGCTGGCACGAACGCTGGTTCAGCTCTTGGGCGACCAATCGCTTCGGGAAAGGCTTATTCGCGGCGGACGGGAGAGCTACCAGCGTCGCTGGCAGGTGGAGCGTTTTCGCGCAGAAATGCTGGAGAAAATAACGCGGCAAATAGCGCGGCGGCGGCCACGCCCGTGACGCCCAGCACAACAAACAGCGCCCCGTAGCAGCCGAGGGAAACCAGCACGACCCCGCCGAAGTAAATTCCCAGATCGCGGTTCACCGCAACCACCAAGCGCCCACAGCCCGCAAGAAGCCCGGAAAGGCCCGCAAGTGAAAGACTGCGCGAGACATGACAAAACGAGCCTGGCGCGTGGTCCGCAGAAGACGACGTGCCGCAGAGAGCCGCTCGGCCGGCAGGTAGACCGCATCAACGAGGCTGGGCAGCGATAGTGGCAGCAAGCGCCGCCGCAGCACCCGCAGCCGGCGGCGCCATCCGGCAATGAAGCTCAGTTGCAGCAACACCTCCGCCTTGCTGGAACGCTGCTGTTCGACCACCGCGCTGGAAAACTGCCTCACCCAAGCACTGGCCCGCGGCGGCAGCAGCGCCATCTCGGGCTCAAGCTCGGCAGCCAGGTGGCACTGAAACACCCGGGAAGCCAAAGCGAAAGTGGCGGCGCAAAGGCGGCGCAGGGACGGGTTGGGCGCCTCGCGCCATTGGCGCCAAAACCCGTTGCCAGAAGCGTGCGTGTGCAGGAAATACGCGATTTCGTACAAGCGCGACAGGCGCAGGCTGCCCCGGAACAGGTGCCGCAGCGTGTGCAGCGCGCACGAAGCAAGCTGATCGCAGCCGTCCAGCACGGGAATCCCGTGGCGCTCGGTCAGGCGCGTCAGTGGCTCTGGATGGAACTGGACCGGAATGCATTCGAAGCCGGAGTCCCACAACTGGAAGTGCAGGTCAATCCGCAGCGGGATGTCGAGGTCGAAAAAATCGCCGCGCCATTCCCAGCCGGTCTTGCGGGCCAGCGCGGGCAGGTGATCGACCGGTCCACCGTCACGGCCGACCAGGGGCTCATAGCCGCGCGCCTGCAGCAGGGCAAACGCCGTCCGGGCGTGGTCGGGAGAGAGGTAGAAATCCAGGTCGTATTGCATGCGGTCGTGGGCCGCGGGCACAAAGTTGGGCTCCAGCGTGCACCCTCGGAGAACGGCAGCGCGCAGTCCGGCGCTTCGGAACAGGGTCAGCAGCGCGGCGGTCTCCTCCCTGTGCTTCTGCAAACGCAGCCTGTTTTTTCGTAGGCGTTCCTCGCAGGCGGCCCGGTCGGAGGGAGGCAGCTCCACTCCTGCGTCTTGGGCCACCCGCCGAAGGTGCAGGGTCAGA
>JAKZXP010000053.1:0-6362 GCA_047514915.1 Terriglobia bacterium | reverse complement strand
AAACGATTCCGTCGTCTCAAAGCTCCAGAGCTGATGAAAGATGTCTATCAGGGAGCCAAGTATGTGAATGGAGTCCTGGTCAACGAGGAGTCGAAGGAGAAAGCCGCCTGAGTCTATTTACACACCTCTTGACATGAGCTCCTCAAATGGAGTAGCCTTTTGAAAAGACGAAGCTTTCTGAAAGCATCCGCGCTTTCGGCAGCGGCCGGTTTGCTCGAAGCCTGCGCCCGCGACGACGTTCTCTACCTCAAACAGTCGGTCGCGGATTTTCAACCGCCGGGGGTCAGTGTCTGGCGCTCGGGCGCTTGTCAACAGTGTTCAGCCGGCTGTGGAATCCAGGTGCGCACTGTCGACGGGCAAGCCAAGAAAATTGAGGGCAATCCCGAGCATCCGGTCAATCGCGGGGGTCTGTGCGCACTGGGGCAAGCTTCCCTGCAGGGTCTCTACAATCCGGACCGGATAAAGGCACCACTCAAACGGGTCGGTGCCAGGGGTGAAGGGAAATTCGAAGAAATCGGTTGGGAGGAAGCCCTGGGTCTGGCGGCTCAAGCGCTGGCGAAGGCCATGTCCGAGGACCCCGGGAATGTCACTCTCATGACGGGACTTCCAACTGGACTCACCAGGGGATTGCTCCGAAGGTTGGGACAGTCCCTGGGAGCGCCCTCCCTTGTCGTCTGCGAGCCACATGAATCGGAGGTCGAGCGTCGAGCCTGCGAGATCGTCTTTGGGACCTCCGAGTTTCCGGTGATGGATCTGGCCGGTAGCGACTACGTCCTCTCGGTCGGAGCGCCTTTTGCCGACAGGTGGAGAAGCCCGGTCCATTACGCTCTCGGGTTGGCGGAGATGAGGAGAGGACGGTCCGGTCGCCGCGGAAAATTCGTCCAGGTCGAACCGCGAATGTCGGTTACTGCAGCGGCCGCCGACGAGTGGCTTCCACTGCTTCCTGGAAGCGAAGGCGTCTTCGCACGAGCGGTGGGTGGTCTTCTCATTGCCGAAGGCCTGGTAAAGCCGGCCGCCGTCGAGCGCTACAACCGACTGTTTGGTGCCGACCCGCCCGATATTGTTGAGGCCGAAAAGATCTGCGATCTTCCGCAGAGACGGATTCGAAAAGTGGCACGACAGATGGCTGCTGCTCAGAACCGGCTGGTTTTGGGGGGAGGATCAGCGGCAGCCCAGACTAACGGACTGTCAAACCTTGTCGCTATCTTCGGTCTCAACATTCTTCTAGAGACTCTAGGGCATCCGGGAGGAGTCTTTGCCCCGGTCTCGTTTGATCTAGCGAGTAGTCTGGACCTACCTTCAGCTGCGAAGTCCTCGAAGCCTCGCGATCGGACGCTCGGAGAGTGGTCGGAACCGCGGCCAGGAGAATCCCAATTGACCCTGAGCGTGCTCCTCGTGTGTGAGGCCGATCCAGTCCATCTCTCTCCCCAAGGGTGGGATATCGCTGGAGTGCTTTCTTCGGCTGATCAGGTCATTACTCTCTCCTCGTTCATGGATGACACCGCTTTCAACGCCGACATCGTCCTGCCGATACACACGGATCTCGAGCGGCTGGATGCAGTGGAGCCTTCCCCTTCCGTGGGCGTGCCGACGATGAACCTGAGCGGCCCGGTCGTGGAGGCGGTGGGCGACTCGCGTCATCCAGGCGACATCCTGCTGGCCCTGGTAGCGGCCATGGGGGAACCGCTCAGCCACGATTTTCCCTGGTCCAGTTACAGGAATCTCGTAGAGACGACGTTGAAGCTCAGGTTTGGGCCGGAACTCGAGCGGAGCGGGACGGATTTCAGCAAATTTCACCAGGAGGCCCTGTCTCGAGGCGGTTACTGGGAGGGCGACCCATCCTGGGAATCGCCACCAGGACCCGCTCAGCAGGCGCCTGGAACATCCCCACCCGAATTCGACGGCTCGACGGACGAATACCCTTTCCACCTGCTCCTCTTCGAGTCCGTCAAACTGGCGGATGGACGCGGCGCCAACCGGCCCTGGCTGCAGGTACTGCCCGATCCATTGACGACGGTCATGTGGGACAGCTGGGCTGAGATTTCAGCCAAAGACGCCGAACGGCTGGGAATTGCCAACGGTGATCAACTGCGCATTGAGTCCTCCAGCGGAAGCCTCCTCGTCTCCGCGGTGGTGAACCCGGCTGTGCGTCCCGGGACCTTGGGAATCCCTTTGGGGGCGGGACACCGGGACTTTGGCCGTTATTCGCGTGGCCGGGGAGTCAATCCCATGGACCTTCTTGGGAACACGAGGGTCAAGGGCACGAAGGCCGCGGCCTGGGCCGCGACTCGGGTCCGGCTGGAGCGTATCGGTGAGGGTTCCATCGCGCTGTTCGGGCCGGGGTTGTATCACCACGAGGAAAAAATCAAGCACTCACAACTGGGGCGCGATAAAGGAGAAAAAGATGCCTAAGTGGGGAATGGCCATTGACCTGGACCGCTGTACCGGTTGCGAAGCCTGTGTCGTGGCCTGTCATGCGGAAAACAACGTTCGCATTGTGGAGGATGAGGAGGCCAAGAAGGGCCGCGCCATACACTGGATGCGCATTGAACGCTACTACGAGGGGGAATTCCCCGACATAAAGGCCCGCTTCATGCCGGTGCTGTGCCAGCATTGCGGCAAGGCACCTTGCGAGCCGGTTTGCCCAGTCTACGCTACCTATCACAACGAGCAGGGCCTGAACGTACAGGTGTACAACCGCTGCATCGGGACACGCTTCTGCGCCAACGCCTGCCCGTACACGGTGCGCTACTTCAACTGGTTCGACTACTCAACCGACCCGCCACTCGACCTGCAGCACAACCCGGACGTCTCCCGGCGCAGCCGCGGCATGATGGAGAAGTGCACCTTTTGCTCCCATCGCATCCAGCGCGCCCAAATGAACGCCAAAAACGAGGAGCGCCCGTTGCGCGACGGTGAGGTGACGCCGGCCTGCGTGCAGGCCTGTCCGGCCGAAGCGATGTACTTCGGCGACCTGGAAGATCCCGACAGCCGCGTCTCGCAGATGGCCCGCTCGGGCCGCAGCTTCAAGCTGATGGAGGATTTGGGGACCGAGCCGGCGGTCATTTACCTGAAACGCGATGACTGGAAGGGCACGCCTGGTGCAGCAGAGTAACTCCAGTCCTGGCGCAGAAACGCTCGGCATCGTCAATGAAAACCGGCGAATCAACGCCGACCTGCTGCGTCCGCTTCTCGAAACCACGCCCCGCTTCTGGATCGCCATCGTTCTGCTCAGCCTGGTGATGGTCTGGGCCCTGGTGGCTTTCTCCTACCAGGTGACGACCGGCATGGGAGTTGCGGGCATCAACCAGCGGGTGATGTGGGGCGTCTACATCGTCAACTTTATCTTCTGGATCGGCATTAGCCACGCCGGCACGTTGATCTCCGCCATCCTTCGGGTGACCAACGCAGGTTGGCGCCAGCCCATTACCCGCGCCGCCGAAGCGATCACCGTATTCGCGTTGATGATCGGCCCCATGTTCATCCTGATCCACCTGGGCCGCGTCTGGTTGTTCTACTGGGTGATTCCCTACCCCAGCCTGCGCGACCTGTGGCCGAACTTCCGCTCGCCGCTGCTGTGGGATTTTTCCTGCATCAACACCTACCTGCTGGGAAGCCTGACTTACCTCTACCTGCCGATGATTCCGGACCTGGCGCTGGCGCGGGATTCACTGCCCAGCGGCGGCTGGCGCCAGCGGCTCTACCGGCTGCTGGCAATGGGCTGGGTGGGTAGCACGCGCCAGTGGGCGCTGCTGGAGAAGACCATCGCGGTGATGGCCATCATCATCATGCCCCTGGCGATTTCGGTGCACACGGTGGTGTCGTGGGTCTTTGGCATGACGGTGAACCCCATGTGGCACAGCACCATCTTTGGACCCTACTTCGTGGTGGGCGCCATCTTCTCGGGCATCGCCGCCGTGATCGTCGCGCTTTACGTCATCCGGCGATCCCTGAAGCTAGAGAAGTACCTGGAAGACGTGCATTTCAACAACCTGGGGCTGCTGCTGCTGACCTTCTGCCTGCTGTGGAGCTATTTCACTTTTGCCGAGTACCTGACCGTCTACTACGGTCACGGCGCGCACGAGATGCCGGTGTTCTGGTACAAGATTTCCGGCGCAATGGCTCCCATCTTCTGGACCATGGTGGCCTGCTGCCTGCTGATTCCGCTGCCGATTCTGGCCTTCCGGCGGACGCGTACCCCGCTGGGGACCACGGTGGCCTCTTTGTTCGTTGTGGTGGGGATGTGGTTGGAGCGCTACACCATCGTGGCCGGCACGTTGTCCCACCCGCGCCTCAGCTTCATGTGGCACGAATACCGGCCAAGCTGGGTCGAGGTGTCCATCATGGCTGGTGCCTTTGCCTATTTCGTTTTACTCTACGTGGTGTTCTCCAAGCTGTTTCCCATTGTCGCCATCTGGGAGTACAAGGAAGGCCGGCGACTACTGGGGCAGCGGTCGGAAACTGCGCCCCAGAGAGAGCTGGCGCCTTCACCGCCCTCAGTGACCGCCTCGCCCGCTGGCTCGGAGACAGGAGCATGAGCGACGAGACGCAGGTGTGGGCGGTGTTTCGCGACGAGCGCGCCGCGCTGGCCGTAGCCAGCCGCTGGCCCGACGCGGAATTGTTCTCCTCCGCCCCGTTGGAAACTCCTCACGGGACTCCAGCCAAGGTGAAGGCACGCTTAGGACTTGCCCCAGTGGCGGGCGGCGCCTTGGGCGGTCTGTTGGGAGGCTTGCTGGCCGCAGCCACCGGCATCTGGATGGGACTGGATGTCGGCGGACTACCCCGGCTTCCTGCACCCTCGATCGGCATCGTCACCTTTGCCGGCGCTGGCCTGGGGGCCATTGGGGCCTCTTTGATCGTGCTGCTGGTCCGCGGGCGCATCCTCGGTCTTAAGCTGGAGGTACCGGAGCATATGCGACGGGAGGTGGCGGACGGCGCCGTGGTAGTGATGCTGCGAGTGCGGCCGGAGGAGCGCGCTGCCTTCCTCCGCGAGCTGGCGACAACGGGCGCGGAAGTGCAGGTGGTCGAAGTAGAATAAGGACAGCATGGGGGAGACCCGGGCAAGGGAACAGACGCACGCACACCCAACCCCCGACTGGCGGTCGCAGAACCGGCGACGCCTGCGCGCCGCTTTACTCATTACCTTCGTTGTCTTTGTCGCCGAAGTCATCGGCGGCTTCCTCTCCAACAGCCTGGCACTGCTGGCCGACTCCGGCCACGTGCTGACCGACCTGGCCGCTATGGGGTTGAGCCTGATCGCCATGCGGCTGGCCGAGCGTCCGCCCACGCCGCAAAAAACTTACGGCTATCGCCACGCGGAAACCCTGGCCGCCTTCGTCAACGCCCTGCTGGTGATGCTGCTGGCGCTGGTGATCGTGTGGAAGGCGTTCGGGCGCCTCCAAGCCCCCGAGCCGGTCCACGGCGGGCTGATGCTGGCGGTGACGCTGGTCGGGATGGCCGGCAACGTGGTCGCCGCACTGCTGCTGTACCGAGGCCAGCAGACCAGCATCAACCTGCGCGGCGCTTTCCTGCACGTCATCGGGGATCTGCTGGGGTCGGTGGCCGCACTGGTGGCCGCCGCTGGTATCTTCCTGTTTGGCACCATGATCCTGGACCCGCTGGCCAGCATGGTGGTCGCCGTCTTGATCCTCACCAGCTCCTGGACCCTGCTGCGCCGCAGCGGCTCGCTGCTGATGCTGTCGGTGCCGCCGCACATCGCCTTTGACCAGGTGGAAACGGCGCTGCGGCGAATTCCCCGCGTGAACCGAATTCACGATCTGCACGTCTGGTCAGTCGGCGAGGGTGCGGTGGCGCTGAGTTGCCACGTGGTTGCCGACGATGCGGCCAACCGCTCCGACCTGCTGGCAGCTGCGCGGGAGGTGTTGTGGCAGCGGTTTGCCATCGCCCACTCGGCCATCCAGATCGAATCGGGGCACTTGAACTGCCCGGCCGAAGAATCCTGCTTTGTGTCGCAGGAAGACCCAAGAGCCTAAGCTGAGGCTGCTCCTGTGATAAGCTATTGGAGAAGGGCGGATCGGCTTGAGCTAGAAAAACTCATGACCTTGGCCTGTGCCTGTTGCGCGGATTTCTATTGTTGGAGGATCAAACACGATGCAGCCAAAATTCCTTAAGTTCCTGGTGCTGATCCTGGCGGCGGCTCTCACCCTGGCCGCTGCCGACAAGAAACCCGCTGAGAAGAAGAAAGGCGCCAAGGCTGATGATGCCAAAGCTGCCAAAGCCGGCGAAGCGATCTTCTCCAAGAACTGTGCCGTGTGCCACAACACCGACAGCACCGCGGAGAAGTTTGGCTCCCCCGGGCTGAAAGGCCTTTACAAAGCCAAGAAGCTGCCCCACTCCGGCGA
>JAKZXP010000052.1:0-4369 GCA_047514915.1 Terriglobia bacterium | reverse complement strand
TACCACACCTGAATTGTGACCCGAGTGAATCCGCTGCGCCGCTTGCCACTGGGACTGCCCCAGTTACTGGGATTGGTGGTGCTGCTGATTTTTCTTCCCTGGGTGCTCCTGACCAGCAAGAGCGAGCGCGAGATCAGGCAGGCGATCAAAAGCTTTGAGCCGTTTCGACTGCCGGAATTCCCGCTCCGGTTCTCGCGCACGATCAAATATGACCCGCTGGGGTTCTTAGGGCGAGGGGTGCAGGCCGGATTTTGGGAGTGGACTCCCGAGGGGATGGTGCTGGCGGAAAAGGGGCGCGCCTATTTCTCCCAAACTCGCGGTGAGATTGCCTCGGTGGTTGGAGCCGGCCGCCGGGTGGTCAGCAAACTGGAAGGCTTCCAGGACCGTGAAGGGAGGCGCGAGGTGCGTTTTCGCTACCGCTGGACCGAGGTCACTTCCCCTGCGCAGGCTCTGCTTTCCATAGCTCCCGTGCCAAATGAAGATTACGAAGGGCGCGCCGTATTGGTCAAACGCGCCGGCCTGTGGCGCGTCGAAGTGCTGGAGACTCCTGACTTCGACCACCCCATCGCTCTGCTGATGGATACCTCCCGGGGAATCCGGCGCTGAACAGCACTCCAATCGCGTCGCGGCCAGCCTTTCCCTCAAGCGGGCGCTGTCTAAGACGGGCTAGGCCCGCTGGTGTTTCCTCGTAGCGTAGAAGGGTCAGATCGCCTGGCCCACACCCGCGGTGCGCAAGGTCGCCTCGTCCGGTCCGCGCCCCACGCAGCAGTCGGCAAGCTTGCCATTGATCACCACGGCGGGAACGGAACGAATGCCCAAGCTCTTTGCGCGAGACGCAATGGATGAGTCTTTCATATCGAGCACGGTGACTTCGCATGACGGGCACGCGATTCGATTGACGAGCTGGATCGTTTCCTCGCATGCCGGACATCCTGCGCTGAACAGTTCTACTTTACGTCTTGCAGCCATTCTTGTTACCTCCCATGTGCGCTTTCTGATTCGAACCCAGGTTCCTGTGGAGCGCAGCGGGAACAGGAACCGGTAGCGATCTTCTTTCGCGGACAAGCATTCCACAAGGACGCACCCACCAGGAGAGCGATCCCAAAGTACAGGGCCGCCTCGGAGTGCAGAAGAAACTTCCCCACCACGATGATGATGGCGGCCGACACGCCTGCAGCGAATGGACCGTAACCCCTGCGCGTCTTTCCTCGAAAAGCCAATGCACCTACGGCAATCAGCAGGAAGACGGCCGTGACCGGCAATAGGTAGCTGGTGTCAAGTAAGAATCCGAGTCCCAGGAACGACAGTAGGCCCGCATACGCCGGCCAGCACGCAGGGCACGCGAGTTTGGGCAGCAGGGCCACGAAGATACCTGGCGCGGTCGCCAACCAGCTCCACCATCCGGGCCTGCCACCTAGGCGGTCGCTCGGCGGGACAGCCTGACCACATCGAAGGGCAGCAGCGACACGCTCGACCGAAGGAACGCCACGCAAGCCGCCCAATTCATGATCGTAGAGACGGCAGCAGTCAGCCCCCTCACCCGCTTGTGCGCCGGCTACATCTTTGCGGTCGACCAGAATTGTGGGAGACCCGTATCCGCGAACAAAGGATGGGCGCTCCGGGGCACTTCGATCCCATTCCCCCCAGGTCGTTTGGACGTTTGCCTTGGCGAAGGCTTCAAGAAGAACCCTTCTCGCCTCGGCAACGTTGGGACAGTCCCGGTCGTAGACCAGTTCTACACGAGGAATCACGATCCTTCCTCCGAATCCAACACCTCGAGAATCGGACACTGTGTGACCGGCCCCGTGCCCGAGCACTCGGCAATCAATTTGGAGAGGGCTTTCCGCATGGCCTGGAGGGTTCGGATCTTCAGGTCGATATCTTGGATCTTGGCCTCCGCACGCTTCCGGACTTCGGCACAGCGGGTCCTGGGTGCAGCCCGCAGCGAAAGCAGCTCCTTGATTTCCTTGAGCGTGAAGCCAAGTCCTTGGGCACGCTTGACGAAACGCACTCGTCGAACTGCGTCCTCCGTATAGACACGGTAGTTTGAGTCGGTCCGGGGCGGCTTGGGCAGCAGTCCTCGCCGTTCGTAATAGTGCATCGTTTGTAGGTTTACACCTGTTTGCTTGGCGACTTCACCGACCTTCAAACCGCTCATTTGTCGATCTCCACCAGTGATTCTAGACCCTATATCTAACAATAGGGTCAAGGCCAATCTCCAAGAAATCCAAGAATTCTGGAGGCTTCAGTGTGTCCCCGTTGAGCTTGTTCCGGGGGCCTTTGGTCCAGCTTGGTCCAGGAGGGCGAACATGCCTTCGCGTCTATCTCAACCGGCAGGTTCCTCAACCTAGCAGGCACTAAGAAACACAAATCACAACGCCATGATCCGAAGATGCCATGACCGTTCCTGGCTACAGAACGATCGAGGGGTGGTAGAAACCGGCGGTGCCGCGCTCGGCGATGGCCAGCAGACGGCCGTCGGGGGCCAGCACCTTGATGCGCTGCCAGGTAACCGGCGGGAACGTGCGGAAGTCGCGGCCATGCAACACGGTGGCCACCGACGCCGCCGGCAGCTTGTAGACGGGGAATTCCGGCAGCAGCGATGCGGTGGGCAGCAGCGCCTCAGCAACCCGCTGCTCGGCCCGCAACTGGCGCAGCCGCTCCAGCGTCAGCGCCTCCCTGTCCGTGAACTCGCCCGAGGCCAGGCGGCGCAGCTCGGCCACGTGCGCCCCGCAGCTCAGCCGTCGTCCGAGGTCGTGCACCAGAGAGCGCACGTAGGCTCCGCCCGAGCACAGGACGCGGAAGTGCAGCCGCGGTGGCTCCCAGGCCAGCAGCGTTAACTCCTTCACGTGCACGCGCACCGATGGCAGCTCCACCTGTTGGCGCCGGCGCGCCAGCTCGTAGGCCTTCACCCCCCCCACCTTCTTGGCCGAGATGGGCGGCGGCTGCTGGTCGTACTCGCCTCTGAGTTCGCGAAGCACGACCTCCAGGTCCTCAGTGGAAACCTCCGGCGTCACCTCGGGGGTCGTTGGGGTGCCGGTGCGGTCGTACGTATCCGTGGCAAAACCCAGCCGCATCCAGCCTTCGTAGAGCTTGTCGCGGTCGCGGTAGAACTGCGCCAGGCGGGTGGCGCGGCCTACCACCAGCGGCAGAACGCCGGTGGCTATCGGGTCCAGTGTCCCCAGGTGCCCGACGCGTTTGATCGAAAGGATACGTCGGGCCTGAAGCACCACATCGTGCGAAGTGATGCCCGCCGGTTTGTCCAGCACCAACACGCCGTCCATGCGCCTTCAGCTTACCTGCCGCGCCCGAGCCACGTCAAAGCCCTGAACGGAGCGCAGCTCGTCCGCGCTCAGCAAATCCGGGTGCAGGTGGACGGGCTGGGTCTTACGGCCGTGCCACTGGAGTACGAAAGCGCTCCCGTCGCGCCACGAGTGCGCGAACGCCGTGACAGCAGCCCGGCTCGAAATGGCCGGTGAAGCGCCCTAGGCGGGTGCTGAAAAACTCCAATCGAAGATGTCAGAAGGAACCACACAGGCTGAAGCCTGTGCCACTTTTTCACTAACTTGTGAGCTGGTCAGCAACTTGCGAGTTGGCGGTGGCACAGACTTCAGTCTGTGCAGGGCTTTTTCAGCATCCTGCTAGGCAGCAGTCTGTGCAGGCCAGAGAGTCTGCTGGATCTTACGGCGATCGACCCGGAAGCTGGCGCGCTTGAGCTCCACCACTTTCCCCGCCGGGTAGGTTCTTGCTGAGAACGCCCGCGCACCGGCCCGGCAGCGCAGTCGCCACCCCTGGGTGCTGAGATGCGAGTTTCGTGATCCAGGATTCAGGTTAATTTCTGCGGTATCGGCGGCAAAGCGCACGCCCTTGATACAAAACGTGGTTGTTTCACTCGGAGGCGGGTTTTCGGGCGGGGAACTGGTGGGTCATCCGGGTAGCGGCGTGTGCCTCCTGCATGATGGTGCGGGCCACGGCACGGGCTCGTTCGCCGCCTTCCTCAAGCACCTGCCAGGCGCGATGCGGCTCCTCTTCGTAAGCGCGGCGGCGCTGCTGGATGGGGTTCAGGAGTTTGACCAGGCCATCGGCCATGGCCTGCTTGCAATCGAGGCAGCCGATCCCAGCGGTCCGGCAGCCCTGGTCGGACCAGGAAATGACCTCGGGCGGCGAGACCACCTTGTGGTAGTCGAATACCGGACAAACCTCGGGATTACCTGGGTCGCTGCGCCGCTTCCGGGCCGGGTCGGTCATCATGGTAGCGATCTTTTTGCGCATCACGCCTTCCTGCTCGCTGAGCAGGATGGCATTGCCGTAACTTTTCGACATTTTTCGGCCGTCCAGGCCAGGGATGCGCGGCGAGGGTGTCAGGTAG